>JBDTAU010000252.1:0-12005 GCA_039924465.1 Dermatophilaceae bacterium | reverse complement strand
CGGCCCGGCTGCTGCGCGAGCGTGGGATGCCACCGCGGCCCTACGTGTTGCACCTGCACGGCAGCGACATCCGGGACCAGTGGCCCGACCCGGCCTTCCACGACGAGGTCCAGCGGGCCATCGACGGCGCCGCACACGTCTTCTACGCCAACCTCGACACCACCCACGCCTCGATCACGGCCCGCCCGGATGCCGAGTACCTGCCGAGCCCGATCGACCTGATGCGCCTCCCGGGCCGGGTCGAGCCCGACCCGGCCCGTCCCCCCCGGATCCTGTTCGTCTCACGCTGGGACGACGTCAAGGGCGCAGACGCCAATCTCGACCTGGCCCGCGAGCTCCGACGGGCGATGCCGGACGCGGAGTTGCTCGGGCTGGACTGGGGCCCCAAGGCGGGTGCCGCCGCAACAGCGGGAGTGCGACTGGTGCCCCGGCTCCACCACGGCGCCTTCCTCGATGTCATCGCCAGCGCGACGATCGCCGTCGGTCAGGCCCGGCCGATCCTGGCCCTCAGTGAGTTCGAGGCGATGGCCATCGGCGTCCCGGTCGCCGCCCTGGGCAGCCGGCTCCCGCGACCGGACGACGGGACCACGCCCCCGGTGATCGAGGGAGACCTCGAGGAGGTGGTGAGCGGCATACGGGAGGCAGTCCTTGACCCGGGTGGGGCCGCTGCCGCGCTCGGAGGGGCGCCCTGGGTGCGGTCCCGGCACTCGGCGACCCCCTGGATCCCCCGACTGCTCGAGGTCTATCGCGGCGCTGCCGGGTGATCGGCGCTGCCAGCCGGGCGAAGACACGCTCCGGGTAGGGTCACGAAGCGTGAAGATCCTCAGCGTCGTCGGCGCCCGGCCGCAGTTCGTCAAGCTCGCCCCCATGGCAGGGGCCATGCAGCAACGCGGGATCGAGCACGTCATCGTGCACACCGGACAGCACTACGACGTCAACATGTCGGATGTCTTCTTCCGGGACCTCGGGATCCCCGAGCCCGACACCCACCTCGCGGTCGGCTCGGGCTCGCACGGGAGACAGACCGGCGCCATGCTCGCCAAGATGGACGAGGTGTTGGAGGACTACTCACCCGACTGGGTGCTCGTCTACGGCGACACCAACTCGACTGCCGCCGGCGCCCTGTCCGCGGTCAAGATGCACATCCCCGTGGCTCACCTCGAGGCGGGGCTGCGCTCGTTCAACCGACGGATGCCGGAGGAGCACAACCGCATCATCACCGACCACGTGGCTGACCTGTGCCTCGCCCCGACCGACGTCGCCCTGGCGCACCTGACCTCGGAGGGGCTTGCTGATCGGACCGTCGTCGTCGGCGACGTCATGACCGATGTCCTCTACCAGGTCCGGGGCGCGGTCGCTGCAAGCGACCCGGATCTACCGGAGTCGTTGCGCGGCAAGGAGTTCCACGTCGCGACGCTGCACCGGGCCGACAACACCGATGACCCGGAGCGGCTGCGCTCCATCGTCGCCTCCCTCGCCGCGCTCGACACTCCGACCCTCCTGCTGACCCACCCCCGGCTGCGGGCCCGGGCTGCAGAGTTCGGCATCGACCTGCAGGCCGGGTCGCTGCTCACCTCAGACCCGCTGCCCTACCCGCAACTGGTCCGGGCCGTCATGGCATCGACAGGGGTCATCACCGACTCCGGCGGCCTGCAGAAGGAGGCCTTCCTGCTCCGGGTTCCGTGCACCACCGTACGGACGGAGACCGAGTGGACCGAGACGATCGACCTGGGCTGGAACGCCCTCGCCCCCGACCCGTCCGACCTGGCCGCCACGATCAACCGGGCCGCTCCCCCACCGACCGACGTCGCCCCCTACGGAGACGGCCACGCTGCGGATCGTGCCGTCGATGCGATCGTGGCCCACACCCCCTGACGTCGGCCCACCACACGTCACAATCATCGCTCCGGACTGCGTGCGCCGGCACACGGTAGGGTCTCGACTCGTGACTGGTGACGCGCGACGTCGGCGAGTGCGGCGGGTCACCATCGCCTCCCGCCTCTTCGCTCCCGAGGTCGGTGCGGCAGCCTTCCGGCTGCGCGTCCTGGCCGATGCCTTCGCGGAAGCCGGGCTGGCCGTGGAGGTCCTCACGTCCACGCCCCCGGCCGGCGCTCCACCGATCGCCGACGCCGCGCTGCGCGTCCACCGGTGGCCGGCGCTGCGCGATGGCAACGGGAACATCCGGGGGTACGCCCACTACCTCAGCTACGACCTGCCCCTCTTCCTGCGACTGCTCAACGCCCGACGCCCGGATCTCTACGTCGTCGAGCCGCCGCCGACGACGGGGGCCGTCGTTCGCGTCGCCGCGACCCTGCGGCGACGCCGCTACGTCTACTACGCCGCCGACATCTGGTCGGAGGCGGCCGGCTCAGCGGGGGCGCCGGCCCCGCTCGTCGCGGTCCTGCGTCGCCTCGAGTCGTGGGTCATGCGCGGCGCTGCGGTCGTCCTCGCCGTCTCCGAAGAAGTCGCGACCCGGGTGGAGGGACTCGACGTCGACCCGGCCCGGCTCACGGTCGTGGGCAACGGGGTCGACACGGACATCTTCACGCCGGAGGGTCCTCGGGCCGAGGCGAGCGAGCCCTGCTTCGTCTACACCGGAACCATGTCGGAGTGGCAGGGGGCCGAGGTCTTCATCGAGGGCCTGGCCCGGCACCGGTCCCGTGGCGGACCCGGCCGGGCGGTCTTCCTCGGCCAGGGCAGCGATCTCCAGGCGCTGCGGGCCTTGGCTGGGCGCCTCGTGCCCGGAGCGGTGGACTTCCTCGGCGTGCAGTCGCCCGAGGTCGCGGCCTCATGGCTGCGGGGGGCCACGGCCGCCCTGGTGTCGATCCGCCCGGGAATCGGCTACGACTTCGCCCGGCCGACCAAGGTCTATGCGGCCACGGGCTGTGGGACGCCCGTGATCTTTGCCGGTCCCGGCGCCGCACGACGGCTGGTCACGCAGGAGCACCTCGGCTGGGGAGTCGACCACGATCCAGAGGCGGTCTCCGCGGCGATGGACCTGGCCCTGGCCCGAGCCGCCACGGCCGGCACCGAACCGTCGGCCGAGCACCTCGTCCGGTGGACCGCTGCCAACGCCTCCCTCCGGGCCAGGGCACGGACCGCCGTCGCGGCCCTGCTCGACACTCTTCAACAGACTGCCGGGTGAGCCAGTTTCGACCGACAGCGTGCCCTCGTCAGTTCAGGACGTCGACGCCGAGGCCGGCGTAGATCTGCTTGAGCCGGGCGAACAGGTCGAGCGGGTGGTGGTGGCGCCGGACCCAGTCACGGGCCAGGTCGGTCCGCGCCAGCACGACGGCATCGTCCGGCCCGGCAGCGACGATCGCCTCGGCGTGCTCGACGATGGTCGCGTCGATCGTGTTCCACAGCGGGATGGGCAGCCCGTCGAGGTCCCCCGCGGTGTACCTCGCGATGAGCGGCCGGCGGCGCAGCATCGCCTCGAGGTCGGTCAGGCCGAGCTCACCGAGCCGAACCTGCCCGACGACGACGTCGGCTCGGTCCAGGGCCTCGCGCAACTCCGGCGCCGTGAGGAAGGGCAGCAGCCGGACCCCGGCTCGCTGCGCCTGCGCAACGCCCTGGCCCCAGTCGAGCCCGACGATGTCCCAGTCCGGGTGTCGCGCGACGAGCTCCCCGGCTGCCGCGAGCAGGTCCCCTGAGCCCTTGGCGGGATCCCAACGACTGGCGAAGAAGACCGTCGTGGGCCGGGGCCCCGCGGCATCGGAGATGCTGGACCGGTCCGGCAGCACCTCGAAGGCCCCGATGGGCAGCGGCGACGGGAACCACTGGGCGTCCGGCCGCAGTTGCGCGACCGTGGGCAGGATGTCGCGGGTGGCGACCAGCACGGCGTCCGCCGTCCTGATCGAGCGACGCACGACCGGTCCGAGCCAGCGGCTGGTCAGGTCTTGCCGCACATCGGTGCCGTGCAGGTGCAGCACGACCGGGACCGTGGCCCCCCAGCCGTAGTAGCCGCTGACCCCGTAGTTGATGTGGAGCAGGTCGAGGCGTCCCCGGATCCTAAGCACGGTGGTCAGGTCACTGGTCCGGTCGGAGAGGATTCGCAGGCCCGACCGTCCACGGCCCACCGGGACGTCGCGCAGCACCCAGTCGAGGCCGTCGTTGCGGGCCAGCTGGACCAGGCTCCGGGAGGTGCCCGCGATGTCACCGAGATGAACGATCACCTCGTGAGAGTATCGAGCGTGCCCGTCCCCCCGCAGCCTCCCCAGCCCGGGCGAGCGTCAGACAGTGCCCCGGAGGCCGCGCCGGACCAGTCGGATGACCTCGACGTCGACGTCGTCCTCGCCGTCCACACCCCCACCCGGCCGATCGAGCGCGCCGTGGAGTCGGTGCTGCGCGGCGGGCTCGGACCACCCCGGATCCGGGTGACCGTGGTCTGCCACAACCTCGACGCGGCAGTGATCGAGCAACGCCTGACGGCCCGGTCCGGGGCCACCGGGGGGCTTCCGGACGGGGTCCGCGTGCTTGAACTGCACGACGGGATCCGCAGCCCGGCGGGACCCTTCAACCACGGGCTCGACCGGGCCAGCGCCCGGTTCGTCTCGATCATGGGTAGCGATGACACCGTGGACCCCGGCACCTACGCCGCCTGGCTCGCGATCGCCGATGCCCACCACTCCTCTGCCGTCGTGGCCGCGGTCCGGACCACGATGACCGGACGCGTCCCCACGCCTGCCGTCCGACCCGGCCACACCCGTGACCTCGACCCGATCCGCGATGGGCTCGCCTACCGCACCGCTCCCCTCGGCCTGGTCCGCCGATCCGAGGTCGAGCGGCTCGGGCTGCGCCTCACCGACGGACTGCCCTCGGGCGAGGACCAGGAGTTCTCCGCCCGGTTGTGGTTCGGCGGCGGGCGGATCGACTATGCCGCGGGGGCCGGTGACTACGTCGTGCACGATGACCAGGCCGACCGGGTCACCGCCGCCCCTTACGACCTCGAGACCAGGTTCAGGTTTGCCACCCTCCTCGTCACGGGCGAGTGGTTCCCGCGCCAGGACCGCAAGGTTCGCGAGGCACTCGTGACCAAGCTCCTGCGGGTGCACGTCGTCCCGACGGTGACTGCACCGGGTGGGGCGGGGGGATGGGAGCCGGCCCAGCGGCATACGGCCAAGGGCATCGTCGACACCATCGTGGCGGCCGCCCCCGGCGCCCTCGCCTCCCTCTCCCGGGCGGAGCGCAGGACCGTCGACGCGCTGCGTGACCCCACCACCCCCTTGGGCGACCTCCTGTCGGCTGCCACCCGGGCACGACGATTTGCCCGTCCCTCAGCCGTGCTCACGAGGGACCCACGCAACCTGCTGCGCCCGGACGCACCACCCCGCTGGGTGACGGCCAGTGCCGTGATGAGCGCCCGGGACCGGCTCGCTGCGAGGCGTCAGCCGGTCACCTCGTCGACGAAGCACCAGCGCCACGCCTCGCCCGGCTCGAACGAACGCATGACGCTGTGACCGGTTTCGTGGAAGTGCGCGGTGGAGTGCCGCGGCGGTGACGAGTCGCAGCAGCCGACGTGACCGCACGTGAGGCAGAGGCGCAGGTGCACCCACTGGGTCCCGTCACGGAGGCACTCCTCACAGCCCGCGGGGGTCCGGGGGTCGACGTAGGACGGCGCGGAGGCGAGGTGGGTGCAGGGGCCGGCCGCCTTTTCAGATGGCAGGAGATCCTCCGCACGCAGCACTTGGGCCCGCTCATCGATCCGTTCCAACATCGCCTCCTCGATGTCGAGCGTGCCGAGCACGACACGCAGCACCTCGTGGTCCACCTGACCGGCGTCGCGCAACCGCAGCAGTTCGGCGCGCTCGGCTGCGAGCATGGTCAGGCGGGTCCGGCGATAGACCTCGCTCGGCGTCTCGCGGATGCCGTCACCATGCTGTCCGAGCCGCTCCCACAACTGGTTGACCCGGTCCTCTGACCGCGTCACGAGAAGGGTGCGCGTCGCCTCGTCAAGGTCGGGCACCTCAGCGAGCGCCGCGAGGCCGGCGCGGGCCGCGGACTGCATCACCGTCGCGGTCTGCAGGGCGTCCTCACGAGGATCCGGCCCGCGCACGCCGAGCCGACGGGCCAGTGCCGGCAGGGTCGTCCCCTGGATGAGCAGGGTGCCGACGGTGACGACGACCGCGATGAGGATGAGCACGTCGCGCTGCGGGGTCGCGGTCGGCAGGAGCAGGGCGGCAGCCAGCGTCACGACGCCGCGCATGCCGGCCCACGACAGCACGACGGTGTGCGCCCACGGCGCCGTGCCGGCCCCACCCCGATACACGGCGAGGCGATAGAGCACGAGCCAGAGCGGGCGCAGCAGCAGCACGGCGAGCAGCACCCCCACCGCAGCCACGACGATCCGGCCCCCACCGAGCGGGGAGGCGACGACCCGGTCCACGACGTAGAAGACCTGCAGGCCGATGAGGAGGAAGACCGCGTTCTCGAGAAGGAACTGGATTGAGACCCAGTTGATCCGCTCGCTGAGCCGGGAGGCCCCCGGCTGCGAGCGTGGCGACCGGTGCCCGAGAACGAGGCCTGCGGTGACGACGGCGATCACGCCCGAGGCGTGGATGCTCTCGGCGGGCAGGTAGGCGGCGAAGGGGACCATGAAGGACAGCACCGTGTCGAAGGTGGGGTTGCTCGCCCGCTTGCGCACCACCTCCACGATCGCGGCGACCGCGACCCCGACCACGATCCCACCCAGCAGGGCCTGCAGGAAGTCGAGCGCGACACTGGTGACGCTCACCTCGTGGACCGTGACCGCAGCCCCGATCCCGGCCGCCCCGATGGCCGTGCGCAGCGAGACGAGGGCGGTCGCATCATTGACGAGCGACTCCCCCTCGAGGATCGACACGAGCCGGCGAGGCAGCCCGATCGCCCGACCGACAGCGGTCGCGGCCACCGCATCCGGTGGCGCGACGATGGCACCGAGAGCGAAGGCGGCGGCGAACGGGATCGGGAGCAGCCACCACGCCACGAGCCCGACCCCGAGCGCGGTGAAGAGCACCAGGCCGACCGAGAGGCTCGCGATGACCGCGCGGTTGCGCGCGAAGTCGACGAGCGAGGTCTGGATCGCGGCGGCATAGAGCAACGGCGGCAGCACCCCGAAGAGCACGACGTCGGGCGTCAACGTGATCTCGGGGATGAACGGCAGGTAGGACCCGATGATGCCGATCAGCATGAGCAGCAAGGGTGCCGGGACGGCAGTGCGCGCCGACAGTCGAGCACCGATGAGCACCGTGGCGGCGATCGCCAGCAGCGTCAGGCCGATGTGCACGCTGGTCAGCGCAGCTCAGGAGCGACGAGTCGCTCGAACAACTCGATGCCGGAGCGGTCGTGGGCCGCCTCGGCGAAGTAGGTGATGGCATAGGTCAGCCCGCGCCGCTGCAGGTCACGCAGCACCTCGACGACCTGCTCGGGAGTTCCCACCAGTGGCTGACCTCGCAGGTTGCGCACGGCGGCCTCGGCCCGGTCCGGGGCGACCCCGCCCTGGCGCAACAGGTCTCCACAGAAGCCGAGGCGGTCCTCGACGTCGCCTGGGGTCTCCCCGATGACGACGTTGAAGTCGCCAGACCGCACGATCGAGTCGAAGTCGCGGCCGACGTCGCGACAGTGGGCACGCAGGATGTCGCTCTTGCGCACGAAGGTTTCCGCGTCCTCGAAGAAGTTGGTGTAGTCGGCGAATTCCGCGGCGATCCGCAGCGTCACCTTCTCACCCCCACCGGCCACCCACAGCGGTATGCCGTTGTGCTCGCTTCCGGGCACCGCTGTCCCCTGCAGGGGCCGCGGAGCACACCGGGCACCGTCCACCTGGTAGTGCGTCCCGTCGAGGGTCGCGGCCCCGGTCATCCACATGTCGCGGAAGATCGAGACGCCCTCGCGCAGCATGCCGAGGCGCTCGCCCGCCCGGGGGAAGCCGTAGCCGTAGGCGCGCCACTCCTGCTCGTGCCACCCGGCGCCGATCCCCATCTCGACCCGGCCGCCGGAGATGACATCGACCGTCGCTGCGACCTTGGCCAGGTAGGCCGGGTTCCGGTAGCCGATGCAGGTGCACATCTGCCCGAGCCGGATCCGGCTGGTCGCCGCGCCGAAGGCGGCCATCAGCGACCAAGCCTCGTGGGTCGCCTCCCCGGAGGGTTCGGGAGAGGTGTGGAAGTGGTCGTACACCCAGATCGACTCGAAGGTGTCACCGTCATCAGCATGCCTGGCCAGTCCGAGCATCGCCGCCCACTGCTGCGACGGCTCGATGCCGACGAGATCCAGTCGCCAGCCCTGGGGCACGAACATCCCGAATCTCATCCCGTCATCCTGCCACGCAGGCTCGGCCTCACCCGCGGTCCACGGGTGACATGTGAGGATGGGTGCATGAACGCCCACGTCAACGATCCGGCCGTCATCCGAGACCTGCTCACCACACGGGCACCGTGGGCCGTGGTCGGACTCTCCGACAACCCGGACCGCACCGCCTACGGAATCGCGCTCTTCCTCCAGCGGGAGCTCGGGATGCGGATCATCCCCATCCATCCACGGGCCTCGACGGTGCATGGGGCCCCGGGCTTCGCGACGCTGCACGACGTGCCGGACGGGACCGTGGTCAAGGTGGTCGACTTCTTCGTCAACAGCACCCGGGTCGGTGCGGTCGTCGACGAGGCGATCGCCGAGAAGGACCGGCTCGGCATCCAGGCGATCTGGCTGCAGCTCGGCGTGATCGACGAGGCTGCCGCGCAGCGCGCGGAGGCCGCCGGTCTGGCCGTCGTGATGGACACCTGTCCCAAGATCGAGTTCCCGCGGCTGATGCCGGGGGACGGCTCCAACGCCGTCACCGACTGACGTCTCGCCCGGTCGCGCTCGCGACACGTGGCGCTGCCCTTCGGCCCTTCTGGCGCGGAGTCGGGGCTAGTGTCGGTGACCTGTACCTCCACTGCTCGGCTTCGCCGCGCCACCAGAAGGAGAATCTGTCATGCCCGACGCGAACCTGAGGTCGAGCGCGACTCGACGCCAACTGCTGACGGCTGCTGCTGTCGGTGGCGCCGGAATCGTCACGCTCACCGGCGCACCATCGGCCAATGCGGCGAAGGGCGGCGGGGGCACGAACGGCAAGATCACCCGCCTGACGGTGCTCGGCACGACCGACCTGCACGGCAACGTCTACAACTGGGACTACTTCAAGAACGCCGAGTACGACGACAAGACCGGCAACGACATCGGCATCGCCAAGGCCGCCACGCTCATCAAGGCGGTCCGGGCCGAGCGCGGCGCGGCTTCGTGCCTCACGCTCGATGCCGGCGACACGATCCAGGGCACCCCACTGGCGTACTACTACGCCAAGGTCGACCCGATCACCCAGGGCGCCACCCACCCGATGGCGCTCGCGATGAACCTGGTCGGCTATGACGCGGCTGCCCTGGGCAACCACGAGTTCAACTACGGGCTCGACACCCTGCGCAGGTTCGAGCGCCAGCTGAACTTCCCGCTGTTGTCGGCGAACTCCGTCGATTGGAAGTCCGGCGCGCCGGTCTTCAAGCCGTTCATCATCAAGACGGTCAAGGTCAAGGGCGAGAAGCCGATCAAGGTCGGCATCCTCGGACTGGTCACGCCCGGCGTCGCGATCTGGGACAAGGCCAACGTCGAGGGTTTGGTGAGGTTCCCCGGCATCGTCGAGCAGGCCAAGATCTTCGTGCCGCGGCTCAAGGCCGCCGGAGCCGACGTCGTCATCGTCTCGTGCCACTCGGGCGCGGACACCTCGTCCTCCTACGGTGACGCTCTCCCCTACCCGGAGAACGCCAGCACCCTGCTGGCGGAGCAGGTCCCGGGCATCGACGCCATCCTCGTCGGACACGCCCACAAGGAGATCCCGGAGCGCCTGGTCACCAACACCAAGACCGGCAAGCAGGTGCTGCTCTCCGAGCCCTACTACTGGGGCATGCGGGTCACCGTGATGAACCTGGACCTGCAGAAGATTCGCGGACAGTGGCAGGTCGTCTCCTCCTCGGCGACACTGCTCAACTCCAACGTCGTCAAGGAGGACGCGGCGATCGCCAAGGCCGTGCGCTCAGCCCACGAGAAGGTGCTCGGCTACGTCAACAGCGTCATCGGCACGTCTTCGAGCCCGATGTCCGCAGCCACCTCCCGCTATGAGGACACGGCCGCGATGGACTTCATCAACTACGTCCAGGCCGATGCCGTCAAGACGGCGCTGACCGGCACTCCAGAGGGAGGGCTTCCGGTCCTGTCGATCGCAGCGCCCTTCAACAAGAACGCGGCCATCCCGCAGGGCCCCGTCACGGTGCGCGACGTCGCCGGTCTCTACATCTACGACAACACCCTGCTCGGCATCACGCTGACCGGTGACCAGGTCGAGGCCTACCTCGAGCAGTCGGCGACCTACTTCAAGCAGGTCTCCGGCACCGGTCCGTTCGCCGCGGACGACGTCACGAACGCGGTGACACTCACCGCTCCCAACGGCACCCCCGACTACAACTACGACATCATGGGTGGGCTCGACGCGGCGCTGACCTATGACATCGACATCACGAAGGCTCCCGGCTATCGGATCACGAACCTGGCCTACGCCGGTTCGCCCCTCGACCGGGCCGCAACCTTCGTCATCGCCATCAACAACTACCGCCAGTCCGGCGGCGGCAACTTCCCGGGCGTGACGACCGCCCCGGTGGTCTACAACCGGCAGATCGAGATCCGTCAACTCCTCATCGACTGGGTCAGTGCCAACGGCACCATTGACCCCTCTGTCTTCTCGAGCACCGACTGGAGGCTCACGAGCGACGGGACCCCGATCACCATCACGGCCTGACCCCGAACGCTCGCCGCCCCCGTCACGCGGTGACGGGGGCGGCGGCGTGCGCGGGCGGACCGCTCAGAAGTTGATCATGTGGCCGGAGATGCCGTGGACGGCCTCCTTGACGGCCTCCCCCAGCGTCGGGTGGGCAAAGACCGTGCGGGAGATCTCGTCGGCCGTCAGGTCCCACGTCTGGGCGAGGTTGAGGACCGGCAGCAGCTCGGTGACGTCCGGGCCGATCATCGCCGCACCGAGGATCTCGTGGTGCTCCGCATCGGCGATGATCTTGACGAAGCCGACCGCGTCGCCCAGGCCCTGGGCCTTGCCGTTGGCCGAGAACGGGAACGTCGCGGTCTTGACGTCGTGGCCGGCCTCCTTGGCTTGTGCCTCCGACAGCCCCATCGAGGCGATCTGCGGCTGGCAGAAGGTCGCTCGCGGGATGAAGGTGTAGTCGATCGCCATCGTCTCGGCGCCGGCGATCGTCTCGGCGGCGACGATGCCCATCGCCTCGGCGAGGTGGGCGAGCATCAGCTTGGCGGTGACGTCCCCGATGGCGTAGACGTTGGGCACGTTGGTCCGGCAGAAGTCGTCGATCTCGATCGCGCCGCGATCGGTCAGTTCGACTCCGATCGTCTCCAGTCCGTAGCCCTTCGTGCGCGGTGCGAACCCGATGGCCGACAGCAACCGGTCCGCCTCGAGCACCTGCTGGTCGCCGCCGCTCGCTGGGCTGACGGTCACCTTGACGCCGGAGCCGGTGTCCTCGACGGACTCCACCTTGGTCCCGAGCAGGACCTTGACCCCGAGCTTCTTGTAGTGCTTGAGCAGCTCCTTGGAGACGTCTGCGTCCTCGGTCGGCACCATCCGGTCGAGGAACTCGACGATCGTGACGTCGACCCCGAAGTTCTTCATGATGTAGGCGAACTCGACACCGATCGCTCCGGAGCCGGCGATGATGATCGAGCCGGGAAGGCTCTCGTCGAGGATCTGCTCCTCGTAGGTGACGACGTTGGCACTGACCTGCACGCCGGGCAGCATCCGCGTCTCGCAGCCGGTCGCGAGGATGAGATTGTCAAAGGTCACCGACCGTGTCGACCCGTCATTGAGAGCGACGTCCACCGAGGTGGCTGACGTGATGGTGCCCCAGCCGTCAATCTCCTCGATCTTGTTCTTCTTCATCAGGAAGTGGACGCCCTTGACGATGTTCGCCGAGACCACGCGACTG
>JBDTAU010000251.1:0-4620 GCA_039924465.1 Dermatophilaceae bacterium | reverse complement strand
CTCGCTCGCTCGCGGCGGCCGGGTGGTCCAGGCACTCACGCTCCACTATGGCGATCGGCTCATCGAGGGGCTCCCGCACGGGTTCTCGTGCGTGAGCACCGACCTGCTGACCCGCAGCGTCGTGTCTCACCGTCAGGGGCGGGTAGCCGACGCCGTCCGTGCCTCAGTCAACCTCCCGGTGCTCTTTGCTCCCATCTCGTCAGGACAGCGACTACTCGTCGACGGCGGAGTCCTGGACAACCTGCCCGTCCGCCTCCTCACCTCACGTGATGAGGGACCGGTCGTTGCCGTCAACGTCTCGATGGGCCGGGGAGGACACGCAGGTGCCACTGGTGGCCACCCGTCCGGGGCGACGGTCCGAAAGACGGTTCGAAAGACGGTTCGGGTTCCCGCCATGGGCGAGACCCTGCTGCGCACCATCATGATCGGCGGCGGCGACACGCGGAGCGCCGAGCACAGCGGTGCCTACGTCATCACCCCCAGCTCGATGGGCGTCGGCTTGCTGGAGTTCCATCAGATCGACCAGATGGTCGCGTCCGGACGCGCCGCTGCCCGCCACCTGTTGGAGGAGACCGGGGCCACGTTCTCCACCCTGCGGTCCTGACATGTCGACGATCTCCGGGCTCAGCCCCTATGCCGCACACCTGGTGGCCGACTGGCTCCGCTCCGGAACGGACCAGCACCACCAGCGCATCGTGGGCACGATGGCTTTCGTCGACATCTCCGGGTTCACCGCCTTGACCGAGCGGTTGGCCCGGCGGGGTGTCCTCGGTGCCGAACTCATGAGCGACACCCTGAACCAGACCTTCGCGGCCCTGCTTGCCGTCGCAGACGCCGATGGCGGCGATCTGCTCAAGTGGGGGGGCGATGCGGTACTCCTCCTGTTCGAGGGAACGCAGCACGCACCCAGGGCGGCTCGGGCGGCACACCGAATGCGCGCCGAGCTGCGTGGCCTCGTCCGCCGCAAGGAGCTTCCCGTCGCAGCGAATCTGCGGATGTCAATCGGCATCCACAGCGGTGCCTTCAACCTCTTCCTCGTCGGTGACCCCGATATCCACCGCGAACTCATCGTCACCGGCCCCGAGATCACCGAGCTGGCGCTGCTGGAATCGGTGTCCCAAGCAGGCCAAATCGGCGTGAGCGCGGCCACTGCGGCCCTCCTGCCGTCGCGACTGCTCGGCACCGAAATCGACCGACCGGAGGTGGCCGGCGCTCGACTGTTGCGCTCGTGCCCGCCACCGGTCGAGGTCCCGCGCCGGGCTGTCGGAGCCCGCGTCGAGGTCTCGGGCACACTGTCCCCGCCGATCCGGGCCCACCTCACGATGGCTGCCGGGGAGTCCGAGCACCGACCTGTGACGGTGGCCTTCGTCGGGTTCTCCGGGTCCGACGCCGTGGTCCGCGACCAGGGCCCAGAGGCGATGGCCGAGGCGGTCGACCACGTGGTCCGCACGGTCCAGCACGCCTGCCGTGAGCACCAGGTGACCTTTCTGGAGTCCGACCTCGACCGAGACGGCGGCAAGATCCTGCTCGTCGCCGGCGCACCGCGAAGTGCAGGGGGCGATGAGGAACGCATGCTGCGGACCGCGCTCGACATCGTCTCGGGCCAGCAGGTGCTGCGGCTACGGGTGGGGGTGACCAGGGGGCACGTCTTCGCAGGCGACTTCGGGCCACCGTTCCGCCGGACCTACTCGATCAAAGGGGATGCGGTGAACCTCGCGGCTCGCCTCCAGGGCAGGACCCGGCCCGGGGGGGTGCTCGCCATGCCGGAGGTGGTGGCGCATGCGCGTGCCGTCGTCGAGACCGAAGCGCTGGAGCCTTTCACCGTCAAGGGCAAGTCGCTGCCTGTTCGCGCCGTGGAGGTGCTCGGTCTGCGCAAGGCGCGAGCAGCGGTGCCCAGCGAAGCCGCATTCGTGGGCCGTGAGGTCGAGCGGGCGCGGTTGCGGGCAGCCATCGACGGAACCACGGAACGCCGAGGGTGCGTCATCGACCTGGTCGGGGAGCCCGGCATCGGCAAGTCCCGGCTGGTGGCCGAGTTGGGGCCGATGCCCCCGGGCCTGGTCGTCCTTTCAGCAACGAGTGGTGGCTACGACTCCGGCACGCCCTACTCCACCTTCCGGGTCCTGCTCAGCTCGGCGCTCGGGCTGAGCGACCGGGATGACCCACCCCTGGTCGAGAAGAGGCTGACTGACCGGGTCAGGGACAACGCGCCCCATTTGCTGCCCTGGCTCCCCCTGCTGGCGGTCCCCCTCGACCTGACGATGGCCGCCACGGCACAGACCCGGGACCTGGACGTCAAGTTCCGCAAGAATCGCCTCGAGGAACTGAGTGCCGAACTGCTCGCCTGCATCCTCCCGACCCCGACCCTCCTCATCGTCGAGGACGCTCATCTGATGGATGAAGCGTCCAGCGGGATCCTCAGCCGTCTGGAAGCGGAGACTGCCACGAAACCGTGGTGCCTGCTCGCGACCCGGCGAGAGACCCCGGTGGGCTACCTGCCGGACCCGGGCGGACCGGACTACCTGCAGATCACGCTCGGTCCCCTCGACCCAGAGGCCGCGTACGACCTGCTGGAGACCAGTGCGCGCGGCAGCACCGTTCGAGCCAGCGCCTTCCGGGCCATGGCGGCCCGAGCCGCGGGCAACCCGCTCTTCCTCGTCTCACTCGCCACGGCAGGTCCGCGCACCTCCGACGCGATGGACCTGCCCGAGTCCGTCGAGGACGTCCTGATCAGTGAAGTCGATCGATTGGACCCGTCCGACCGCACCCTGTTGCGGTATGCCGCCGTCCTGGGCACGAGGTTCGACAGCGACCTCCTGGCCGAGGTGCTGCCGGGACACGTGGACGGCCGCCAGGTGGCGCACCACCTCGAACACTTCGTCCGGCCCCTCGAGAGGGGCTTTTTCGAGTTCCGGCACTCCCTGATGCGCGACGTCGCCTACGCCGGACTGCCGTTCCGGCTCCGGCGCGAGATGCACGGCCGAGTCGCGCTCGCGCTCGAGCGCGCCCCCGGTGACCCGGCCACGGACGCGGACCGGCTCAGCCTGCACTTCCACGGTGCCGGCCTGCACGACCAAGCCTGGACCTACTCCCTCCTCGCCGGAGAACACGCGCGGGAGAGGTACGCCTACGACGAGGCAGTCGGCTACTTCGAACGGGCGGTTGCCTCGGCCAGCGAGCTCCCGCACCTGTCATCCTCAGCCCGCTCCGCGGCATACGTGTCCCTCGGCGAGAGCCGCGACATGACCGGCCAGTCGGCGGGGGCCGTCGCCGCGTTCCGCCGTGCCCGGGGATTCCTCAGCGACGACCCCGTGAGGACGGCCGACCTCATGTATCGGGAGGCGCGGGTCATCCTGCGCACGGGCAGGTTTGCGCGCGCCCTCGGGCTCCTCACCCGCTCGATGCGCGTCCTCGACGGGACCCCCGGCTCAGAAGCGGATGCCGTCCGTGCCCGCGTGGCGACCCGCTACGGGTTCTGCCGGCACCTGCAGGGCCGCCACCGGGAGGCGGTCGTATGGGGCCGGGCCGGTGTCCGCTGGGCCGTGTCCTCGGGGGACGAGAGCACCGTGGCCCACTCGTACAACGCCCTTCACCTCGCGCTCGGGTCGACCGACGAACGGGAGGAGCGACCCTACGGACAGCTTGCGCTCTCGGCCTACCAGTCCCTCGGTGACCTCCGCGGGCAGGCGCTGTGCCTCAACAACCTCGCCATCGACGCCTACCGCGCCGGTCGGTGGACTGAGGCTGTCGGGATGTTCGACCGAGCCGCAGCAAGCTTCAAACGGATCGGGGACGACGCCAATCGGGGCAACGCGGCCTACAACCGGGGTGACGTCCTGGTCGCCCAGGGTCGGTACGAGGAGGCGTTGCCCGTCCTTCGGGATGCCCTCCGGTTGGCCCGTCGGATGGACGACCAGGAGTTGGTCGCCCTGGCACTACGTGAAGGCGCCCGAGCCTACGCCGGACTCGGCGACCTCGCGCGGGCCGAAGGGCTCTTCGACCAGGCCGGCACGATCTTCGCCGAGCTGCACATCGTCGCCGAACTCGTGCCTCTCACCGCGGCCCGTGCCGAAGCGCTGGCCATGGATGGCCAGGTCGAGCGAGCCCTGGAGTTGCTGGGCGAGGCACAGTCAGACGCGGAGGCGATGGCGCCTTCTGCACTCACCCGTCTCCATCGGGTCCGGGCCCAGACGCTCCTGGCTGCGGGCCGGAGCGCAGCGGCGGCCGCGGAAGCACGGGCTGGGCTGGCGCGTGGCGACCGCGGACACGACGGCTACGAACCGGGCCTGCTGAGGCTGGCACTAGCCGACGCGACGACGGCAGCGGCGACGACAGCAGCGGCGACGACAGCGACGACCGCCGAGGATCATGACCCGGCACGGCAGTCACGACACGAGGCCCTGGCTGCACTCGGGGCCCTCGGGGTGGTCCGAGCGGGCGGGCATCTCCTACACCCGCCCTGGGTCGATGAGACCGATCAGGTCGACAGGGGGCAACAGTGAAGGTGAGCCTGTTGGGTGTCCGAGGCTCGATTCCATCGAGCTCTCCGGAGATGGTGGGCGTGGGTGGTCACACCTCCTGCGTCAGCATCGCCCACGACGATGGTCCGGCGTGCCTGCTCCT
>JBDTAU010000250.1:0-3824 GCA_039924465.1 Dermatophilaceae bacterium | reverse complement strand
GGCAAGTCTTTCAGGTAGGGGTTGGTGCCCCGTTCGTGGGCCATCGTCGTGGCCGGGCCGTGCCCGGGGAGCACCAGCGTCGTGTCGCTCAACGGCAGCACCACGTCACGCAGGCTGCGTTGCATCGCCTCGTGGCTGCCCCCCGGCAGGTCGGTGCGCCCGATCGACCCGGCGAACAGCACGTCACCACTGATCATCGTGCGATCCACCTCGACCTGACCGCCGAGCCCGTCCGGCACCCGGTCGACGCCGAACATGACCGAGCCCTCCGTGTGCCCGGGAGCGTGCAGGGCCTCGAAGGTGAGCCCGGCCAGCGTGAGTTGGGTGCGGTCGGTGATCTCGACGACGTTGGTCGGGTCGGTCCAGGTCGCGCGGGTGCCGAACTGCTGCTCCAGCATCGCGACCAGGCCCGGGTCGGTCTGACCGAGGAGGTCGGTGAGCCGGTAGCGGTCGTCCGTGTGGATGTAGGCGGCGGTGTCAGCGCCGCACACGGGGGTGACGGAGTAGACGTGGTCGACGTGGCCGTGGGTGAGCAGGACCGCCGCCGGACGGAGCCGGTGGGTCGTCAGGACCTCGCGGAGCGTCTCCTCGATCCCGATGCCGGGGTCGACGATGACGCACTCCTCCCCGGCCTGTGGGGCGAGCACGTAGCAGTTCGTGTCGAAGGCTTGGGCGGGAAAGGCTATGGTCAGCACGCTGGGAGCCTAGCCCGACCCGCGGAGGCCGGCCCAGCGGCATTCGGCATCATTGTGGGTAGTTGTCACCCGCTCGTGACCTCCCCCGAGCACGTCGCGCGCGTTGACTCCCTAAAATGTCCGAGTGCCCCGGGGTTCCCCGGAAGATGTGCGTCTAGGAGAGGTCTGTGACCAAAGAGCAACAACGTGCCCGTGCCCGACGTCGCCATGAGGAACGGCAGAAGAATGCCAAGCCGGTGGTGACCGAGGACAAGAAGGACATGCAGATGGTCGGCATCATCGTGGCCGTCCTGCTCATCATCGCTGCCGTCATCGTGGTGCCCCTGCTGCTGCCCGACCGCGCCCCCGACACCCCGGCAGCCAGCACCTCGACCGGCGCGGCGACACAGGCGGCTGGGCTGCAACCGGGGCAGGAACTCGCCGCCGGGTGCACCGAACCCCCTCCCGTACAAGCGACCCCGAAGACGTTCGCGAAGGCGCCCGACAAAGCGACCGCGGCCGGCAAGACCTGGATCGCCACGGTGAAGACCACCTGCGGTGACATCACGCTGGAGTTGGACGGCGCCAAGGCGCCGCAGACCGTCGCCTCCTTCCTCTTCCTGGCCAAGGAGGGCTACTGGGCACCGAGCCCGTGCCACCGCCTCACGTCCGAGGGCCTCTTCGTGCTCCAGTGCGGTGACCCGACCGGCACCGGTCAGGGCGACCCCGGCTATGGCTTCGGCATCGAGAACGTGCCAGCGGACGGCGTCTATCCCCCCGGGTCCCTCGCGATGGCCCGCACCCAGGACCCGAACAGCAACGGCGGACAGTTCTTCATCGCCTACAAGGAGACCAAGCTGCCGACGGCGGGCGGGGGCTACTCGCTCTTCGGCAAGGTCACGGGAGGACTTGACATCATCGACAAGATCGCCGCGGGGAAGGCCATCGGCGCGACGCCGGCCGACGGTCCCCCGGTCCACCCCATCAGCATTCTCGATGTCCAGGTCACGGAGAAGAAGGCATGACGCAGATCAACCAGCCCGAGCCCAGCGAGTCGAGCGAGCCGAGCGAGCCGACGGGAGGGGTGCCCATGGACGCCGTGGAGACGCCAGACGCCGTTGCCGCCACCGGCCCGGTGGAGGCGCCCGAGGCTGAGCCCGCGCCGGCTGTGACTGAATCCGCCGCGACGGCTCCCGAGGCTGAGGCGACGACGGTCCCCGAGGCTGAGGCGGAGCCTGAGCCCGCATCAGAGCCGAGCGTCGCTGCGACGGAAGACGTTTCGCCCGACGAGGCTGCGACGCCCACCGAGCCCGACGCCGCACCTGAGTCCGCGACCGAGGCGGAGACCGAGACCGAGGCGGAGACTGCGTCGAGCCCGGCTGCTGAGCCAGAGGCCACGGCCGAGACGCCGACGCCGGCACCGGCGCCCAGGCCCACCCCGGCGTCGATCCCGAAGCCCAGCGCGATACCGACGCCGGCCATGGTGGCCCAGTCGGTCCACCGGCCGGGTGCCGCGGTGGCACCTCCGCTCATCACCACCGATCACTCCGCCTCGGCGGCGTTCGGGCGGGTCGCTGACGATGGTCAGGTCTTTGTCAGGACCACGGAGGGTGAGCGTGAGGTCGGTTCCTACCCCGGCGCCTCGCCCGAGCAGGCCCTGACCTACTTCGCGCGCAAGTACGACGAGTTACTCGCCTCTGCCGTGCTGCTCGAGCAGCGTCTCGAGAAGCCCGAGGTGCCGTCCAAGGACGTCGCCGACGCGCTGGGCAGCCTCCGGGAGCAGGCCACCGACGCTGCGGTGGTCGGCGACCTGGACGCCCTTGCCGCCAAGCTCGATGCGATCCAATCGGGGATCGCGGCCAAGCGGACCGTCGAGCAGCAGGCCCGGGCTGCGGCTCGTGCCCAGGCCAAGACCGAGCGCGAGACGATCGTGGCCGAGGCCGAGACGATTGCGGCCCAGCCGGAGAACAAGATCCAGTGGAAGACGAGCAGCGCGCGGATGCGGGAGTTGCTCGACGAGTGGAAGGCGCACCAACGGGCCTCCACGCGCCTGGACCGCGACAGCGAGAGTTCCCTCTGGCAGCGCTTCAGCAGCGCCCGCAACGGGTTCGACAAGGCCCGACGGGCCCACTTCGCAAGCCTCGATGTGGTCCATGGCGAAGCCAAGGCAGCCAAGGCGCGCCTCGTGGAGGAGGCCGAGAAACTCGCGTCCAGCACCGATTGGGCCGCGACCGCCGGTGCCTTCAAGCGACTGATGGACGAGTGGCGGGGCGCGGGTCGCGCCAACCGGTCCGAGGACGACAAGTTGTGGGCACGTTTCAAGAAGGCGCAGGATGCCTTCTTCGCTGCCAAGGACGCGATCGTGGCCGCCGAGGAGGAGTCCTACAAGGGCAACCTCGTGGTCAAGGAGGCCCTCCTGATCGAGGCCGAGGCGATCCTGCCCGTCACCGACCTCGAGCAGGCCAAGGGCCAGCTGCGGGTGGTCCAGGAGAAGTGGGACGCAGCCGGCAAGGTCCCGCGCGGTGACATCGACCGGCTCGAGAAGGCGATGCGCCGCATCGAGCAGACCGTGCGAGACGCCGATGAGAAGCGGTGGAAGTCGAGCAATCCCGAAGTCGCCGCCCGGGCCCAGGCCATGGTCGACCAGCTCGAGCGGGCCGTGGCCGACCTGCGCGACGACCTGGCCAAGGCGGAGGCCTCCGGCAACGCCGGGAAGGTCAAGAAGGCTCGTGAGGCGCTCGAGGCCCGGGAGGCCTGGCTGGACCAGGCCCGGGCTGGAGTGGAGGAGTTCGGCGGCTGAACCACGTCAAACGGGGGCGGCGGGACCAGCGAGCCCAGCGGCATACGGCCTGCTACTTCGTGCTCTTGCCGCCGCTGATCCGGTAGACGTCAAAGACGCCGTCGATCTTGCGGACGGCCTTGATGACGTGATCGAGGTGGGCGGGGTCCCCCATCTCGAAGGTGAACTTGGAGATGGCGACTCGGTCCCGCGAGGTCTGCACGGACGCGGACAGGATGTTGACGTGCTGGTCCGACAGCACTCGGGTGACGTCGCTGAGGAGTCGGTTGCGATCGAGCGCCTCGACCTGGAGCTGGACGAGGAAGACGCTCGCCGATGAGGGCGCCCACTCGACGTCGATGAGCCGCTCG
>JBDTAU010000249.1:0-5515 GCA_039924465.1 Dermatophilaceae bacterium | reverse complement strand
TCGCGGATATCGTCCACCCGCACCTTGAGGGTGCGCGAGGTCTGCCCGAGCGCGTCCCGGTACTCCTGGTGGTAGGCGACGAACTCGCCCTGGCTGCCCGAGGTGGCCGAGCGCAGACCGGTGTCCCACCAGTAGTCATCGAGCCGGATGCCATTGGCAGCCACCGCCAGCACGAACACGACCGGCAGGGCGAACAGGCCATAGCGGTTGCGGCGCCACCAACCCCGCACGGGCTCATTCATCCGGCACCTGCCCGATCGACTGGATCTGCGGGGGGTTCAGCGGGTCGGAGTTCGGCTCGACGATGTCACGACTGGCAGCGAAGACCTTCGCCGCAGCGGCATCGAGGCCCAGATCGACGTGCAGGACGTGGTCGCGCCGTTGTGCCCACCAATCCTGGCCCTTGGCAACCTCGAGGGCGGCCCCCTCGATAGCATCGGCCGGCACCTCGAACACCGCAGTGACGTGCCAGGTGACGCCGGTGGGGATCAGCCCGACCGGCCAGCGGCGGTCGGCGTGGTAGCGACGCCCGTCCTGAGCCAGCAGGGTGTAGCCACCGAGGACGACAGGTTGGTCACGGGCTCGGATCTGCAGGTCGACCAGGAGCAGGTGTCCGGGGGTCGTGTCCGTGCCGTAGAGGCCCTTGATCCCCAACGCCGGCCGGGCCGCGACCGCCGTGACGTCGGCGTAGCGCAGGGCAGCCTTCTCACCCAGTCTGCTCTGCACGGTGAAGGGGTTGGCTGATGCCATCTGCGTTCCCAGCTCATTGGGCATCGCGTCAGTGACGGCCCGCCCCGACGCGAGCGCCGCGATGACCAAAACGGTCGTGGCTGCTCCACGGACCAGCCGGCTCACTGTGCCTGCTCCGTCTGTGGATCCTTGGGCACGTCCTTGACCGGGTAGGTGCCCTTCGCGATCGTGGTGGCATCTTTCCAGTCGAAACTTCCGGGTGTGAAGCTGTCCTCTCGCCACGTGTAGCCGGGGATCCCCACCGTCGCCTCGCTCGCCACGTCGTGGCCGGTTGTCTCGAGCAACACCGCGGCCTCGTAGGTCAGGTCGGGCTGCAATTCGGAGATCGCGGAGAAGTCCTTCAGGGACACCAGTGATCGAAACGCCCCATGGGCGAGGTGGGCTCCCTCCGGTGTCACCTCCAACTCCTTGCTCAACAGCAGACCGGAGACCGGCTCGTCGGTGGTGTTGCGTATCTTCACCACCACGACCAGGAGGCGGTTGCCCGGTGCCGGAGTCGCATAGGGCAAGAGGTCGTCGATGGCACGCACGCGTTCCACCGACACCTCGAACGGGCCGGACTCGATGACGGCTCCCTTGCTGGCATCGTCATACGACGCCTGCACCGGCGCGAGCCCGCCGAAAGCGCCGGAGACAGCAAGCGCCACCGCTCCCAGGGGTCCACCGATCCGCTTGACGGGAGCCTTCATGGCCCACCCGGCAGCGCGTGACAGCCGACGTGTCGGCATCGCCCCCGGTCTGCTCACACGCACATATTAGGGGGTCCTCGCGACAGGTGTTCGTGTTGCTCCTGATGATCGTGCCAGACAGCCAGTCGCAGAACTACCCGGTGCTGTGGATCTTGATGGCGGCCGAGGTGGCGCGTCACCGAGCCAGCGTCGCCCGGGCCATGCCGGACCGTGATTCCACGGCGGGCAGCGTCACCCCTTGACGATCAAAACTATCAGTGATAGTTTTCCAATTAGTGATAGAGATCCTATCGTTGATTGGCCTACGGAGGATCGACATGAACCCCCCTCTGGTTCTCGAGCCCGCGCACACCTCGTGCGGTCTCATCGATTCACCAACCGAACTCACCGCCACTCAACTTGGGAGATTGCCCGTGACGCAGCCCACCGAGGACCCGCGAAGGAGACGGCGAGAAGCCAAGATTGCGGACATCGTGAACGCGGCGTGGTCCCTGGCGCAACGGGACGGCCTGGGAGCGATCTCGTTGCGCGACCTCGCGGCGGCCGTCGGCCTTCGACAGCCCTCCCTCTACGTGTACTTCGACTCCAAGCTCGCCCTCTACGACGCAATGTTCGCCGACGGCTATCACCAGTTGCTGCGGTACCTCGACGATCGAGCGTATGACGGTGACCCGCGCGGCGCGCTCGTCAACTTCGTCCGGGACCTGCTGCTGTTCTCCAGCGAGAACGCCGTCCGCCACCAGATGCTCTTCCAGCGCACCCTGCCCGGCTTCGAACCATCACCCGTGGCCTACCTGCCCTCACTCGAATTCTCCCGACGCGCCACAGACCTGTGCGCGGAGGCCGGCATCACCAGCGCAGCCGACGTGGACCTGTTCAGTGCCCTGATGAACGGGATGGCCCACCAGCAGGTGGCCAACGACCCCGGCGGCCACCGATGGGCAGACCACTCCGAACGAGCCGTGGACATGCTCCTCGCGGCCGCCGACCGACCCACCCAGCGACCCACCAAGCGCCCCACCCGCAAAACCAAGCCCAGGCCCTGACATCCCAAAATCTCAGCGACCCGAAAGGAAGATCCCGATGAGCACCACGAGCACCACTGGAGTCGCCCGCATCAACCGCAAGGAGGCCCGCGTCCTCGCCTCGGCCGAGTTCGAGAAGTTCGCGGCCCTGACCGCCTCATTGACCCCGAAGGAGTGGGCGACCGAAACCGACTGCGTCGGCTGGGACGTCCGCACGATGGTCCTGCACGTCCTCGGCTCGGCCGACGCCCAGGCCTCCCCGTTGGTCTTCCTCCATCAGCTGCGCCGCGGCCTTCCGCTCAACAAGCAGATTGATTCCCAGCACTGGGTGGACGGCCTCAACGAGCTCCAGATCCGCGAGCGCTCAAAACTGAACAACGAGCAGGTAGTGGCGCAACTCGAAGCAGTCGGCGAGAAGGCGGTCAAGGGCCGGTTCGGCACTCCACTGCCGATGCGCTACACCCCGGTCCCGTTCGGCGACCCGATCGGCTGGAAGCCGGTGAACTACCTCCTCGAGGTGGGCTTCACCCGCGACGTCTGGGCGCACCGCATCGACATCCACGCCGCTATCGGCAGACCGATGGAGCTTGATCCCGCCCACGACGGACGCTTGATCGCCGACATCGTGGGGGAGTGGGCGCCGCTGCACGCAGAACCGTTCGACCTGCACCTGACCGGCACCGCCGGCGGCACCTTCAGCCAGGGCGAGGGCGGCGAGCACGTCGAGATGGATGCGCTCGATTTCATCCGCACCCTCTCCGGACGACTTCCCGGCACGGGCGTGATGCGTCACCCGCTGCCCCTCTGAGCCATCCGCGCCGGTCTGGCCGACGCCGCCGGTCAGGCAGGGTCGAGGATCGCGACGAGGAAGTCGGAGTCCTCCCGATGCGGCTTGACGTCCCACCCGGCGAGCAGCAGGCCCGGCTCGAAGCCGACCCCACGGGCATCCCGGAGGAAGTCGTCGAAGTCGTAGCCGCGTCCAGCGCCGAATCCGAGCACCACCCGGCCATCATCAGCCACGTGCGACCGCAGGCGCGCGAGCACCTCGACCCGCGTGCTCGCCGCGAGGAACGGCATCACATTGCCGGCCGCGACGATGGCGTCGAAAGCAGCCGGCACGCCTTGGGCCGGAAGGTCGAGCTCGGCCAGGTCGCCGAGGATCCAGTCCGGCCCGGGGAAGTCCTCGCGGGCCGCGGCGAGCAGGACCGGGTCGACGTCGACCCCGACGACGTCGTGACCGGCCCGGGCGAGCGCCCCACCCACCCGGCCGGACCCGCAGCCGGCGTCGAGGATGCGCGAGCCACGGGCCACCATGGCATCGACGAGCCGGGCCTCACCCCCGAGGTCCTGCCCGGTGGTCGCCATGTCGCGGAATCGTTTGACGAACCAGGTCGAGTGACTCGGGTTCGCCGTGACCATCTTCATCCACTCGCTCTGTTCGACCATGCCTGCATTCTCACCCATGCGGCCGGGAACGTCCGCGCCGCTCAGGAGGCGTCGGAGTTGCCCCGGCGCCGCGAGGCGACCCAGATGACGACGCCGAAGAGCACGACCAGGATGAGGACGGCGACGATGGTCAGGACGACCGGGACGAATTGTGAGTCCTTCGCTGCGGTCTCGGCGGGGGGGTCCACCTGGGGTACGTGCACGGTGGCTTCGGCAGAGGCGGTCGACCCGTCGAGCCCCACCGTGGCGTGGAAGCTGAACGAACCTGAGATGGGGTGACCGTCCTTGGAGGTCACCCGGTAGGTCACGACGTAGTCGCCGGCCGGCGCGGCAGGCAGCAGGCGCTGGACCACGTCCCGTCCCTCGATCGTGGGGGCTCCATCCACCATGTTGCCGGACGGACCCGTGACGAGGACCTGGGTGCCCACGGCGAGCGGTGCGTCGGAGAAGCTGAGGCTGACCTGCGGGGCGAGTTGGGCGACCGTCGTGCCGTCACCCGGGGTGGTCTTCTCCAGCACGTCGTGGGCCAGGGCCGCTCCGGGGGTCGCGAGCGTCAGGACCCAGGCGAAGAGCAGCACGAAGACGGTCGAGGAGAACTTGCGCATGCGCCTCAGGCTACGACGTGCTCACCAGGACGTGCCGCACCACCCACCAGAAGTCGCCGAACCCCCCTCGGGCCAGGAGCTGGGTCTCCGCGGAGGCCCGGGAGACTTCCGCGAGGTAGCCGTGCGGGTCGGTGCTCGCTTGCGCCACGTCGGGGATCTGTCCGCGCACGCCGAGGCCGCGCAACGCATCGCGCTGCCGGACGAGGTCGTCATGCACGAGCGAGTCCATCGCCACGTGCGCCGTGAGGTCGCACGTGCCGTCGGGCACGGGGTCACATTGCCGGCCCTGCACGTATGCCGTGAGCGTCCCTGCATCCGGCCGCTCGCCCTGGACATGGCCGTAGTCCACGGCGACGAGCAGCCCGTCCCGGACCCGCGCGACCAGGGCCGCCCACGCCTCGTCCCGGGCCCGTCCGATCTCGACGCGCCTCCCGGGCCGGACCTCGGGCCAGTAGCGCTGGGACCATTCGCGATCGGCAGCACTGAGCAGCCCCCCGAGAGACTCGCGGCCCTCGGTGTCGACGAGGACCTCGCGCAGCGACCCGGCCGCGTCGACCTGCGCGATCGTGCACGGGACGACATCGAGCCACTCGTGCGCGATGACCAGGGCATCGGTGAGGTCGCCGAGACCACTCTCGCCGTCGGGGAGCGCGTCACCCCCGGGCGAACGGATCCACTCGATCCGCTCGTCGAGACCCTCGGGCCGGGCCACCACGTCAACGGCGACCACGCGGGGGGCCAGCTCACACAGCGCTGTCGCTAGCTCTCCGCGCCCGGCGCCGACGTCGACGATCACCGACGGCGGGTGATCGTCGCGTGAACCGCAGCTGCGCCGCCAGAGCCGGAGCAGGGCGTCGGCCAGCACGGGCCCGGTCGGTCCCTGCGCCGCGGTGGTGAAGTGGGCCGACGGCCCACCGCGCGTGACGTAGAAACCACGCTCAGCGGCATACAGGGCATCGTGCCACGCTGCGCGCCAGGGAAGGGGAGCCACTCTCGGACT
>JBDTAU010000248.1:0-2700 GCA_039924465.1 Dermatophilaceae bacterium | reverse complement strand
CTACGCGAGCTGGTGGCGGCGCAAGTGGAACGGCGAGGTCGCCACCGAGGAGCTGCCCGAGTCGGGTCACCCCGACGCAGGTGCCGGCCGGGTCGACGAGCGCGCCGACCTGTGGACCGCCCTCGGGCGACTGCCGAAGCGGCAGCGGGCCGTCGTGGTCCTGCGCTTCTACGAGGACCTGTCCGAGGCCGACACCGCCGACCTGCTCCAGTGCTCGGTCGGCACGGTGAAGAGCCAGTCGAGCAAGGCGCTGGCCAAGCTCCGGCTCGACCCTTCGCTCATCCGTGACACCAAGGAGGCCCGGCCATGAACCTCACCGACCTGCACGACGAGTTGCAGACCCGCGCCCACGAGTTCGACCACGACTTCACGACCGCAGCCAGCGCGATGGCCCGCGGAGTGGAGCGGAAGGTGGCCGCGACGAAGCGCCGCCGCGCCGGAGCGATCGCCGGAGCAGCCGCGGTGGCCCTCGTCGTCGGGGTCTTCGTCGGGAACTCGCTCGGCACGCCGAAGGCAGCACTGGTGCCCGCTGGTTCACACTCCGCGAGCGCCTCCAGCCTGAAGACCGGGACCGATGGCATGCCGACCCGAACCATCCCGGACGCCGCCGGCGACATCGTCAAGGACGGGCTGCGGTTCCGCGCCGCCATCGCGGGCGAACGCCTCGCTGGGGGGAGGATCGGGGGCCTCGGTGACTCGGCGATCACCTTCACCTGGACGCCGACGACGAGCCACGTGCAGTTCACGGCCGAGTGCTGGCTGCCGGGCAGTCTTGAAGAGGTCAGCAAAGAGGGCGTCCTCGCCCAGGTCAAGGTGGGCGGCAAGCAGTTCCTCGAGAGCCCCTGTCAACCTGGCACGGCACCCGCCGGTGACCTGACCGTCGGCGGCTGGACCCCTGGCGAGCCGGGGCAGGGAATGACGCAGCTCTCCGTGGGTGCGCCGACCACCGTCACGATGGAGCTCGTCGACAAGACGACACACGAGCCGGTCACGATCGCCGGTGGACGGCTCGCCGCCGCGGTGTATGCCCTCGGGCCGCAGCGACCGATCACCGACTCGTCCGGTGCCACCGTGGGGGTCCTCCCGGAGAGCATCGATCTGCACGGTGTCGACTACCGGCTCGACACCCTCGCGACGTCGCCGGCAGCCAAGGGCGCTCTCGCCGGCGTCGCGACCCCCGTCGGGACGCCGTTCGTGGTGACGTGGGGATCCGCTGGGACCGAGAGCCCGGCCCCGGGCTCGGGGACCCACTCGGACTCGACGACGGGGACGACCTATCTCACCGGCCTGTCCGAGGAGACCGCCCGGTTGG
Organism: Dermatophilaceae bacterium; assembly: GCA_039924465.1. Classification (GTDB taxonomy): domain Bacteria; phylum Actinomycetota; class Actinomycetes; order Actinomycetales; family Dermatophilaceae; genus JAKDLQ01. The sequence goes on along the minus strand of JBDTAU010000248.1, from coordinate 1,388 downwards.
GCTACGGCGGCTGGAGCGATCAGACCCAACCGGCCCGCGCCGCGGGGATGGTGGCCCTACGTCACGAGGGGCCCCGGCCGACCCGTGGCGTCGACTTCATCGCGATCTACACGTTGGTCAACTGAGGCCTGACCCCGACTCCCGAGTGTCGCGATGTATCGAGTCGATATATCGGCGAGGTACAGTGGGCCGGTGCCCAAGTCCCCTCGCCCTTCGAGACCGCAGAGCCGTCGCGCTGCGTTGCTCGAGTTCGCGATCCTCGGGCTGTTGCACGACGGTCCCCTGCACGGCTACGAGTTGCGCAAGCGACTCGGCTCCGCCCTCGGCATCTTCCGGGCCCTGTCCTACGGCTCGCTCTACCCCGCACTGCGTTCGATCGTCGACTCCGGGTGGATCAACGAACGCAGCGATGACGCCGACCACGACGCGCCGATCTCCAAGCGGACCCGGATCACCTATCAACTGACCGCGGCCGGCAAGGAGCACTTCCAGGGCTTGGTCGCCGCCGCCGGCCCCGAGACCTGGGACGACGACGACTTCGACGTCCGCTTCGCCTTCTTCTCCCGCACCGAGGCCCAGGTCCGGCTGCGGATCCTCGAAGGTCGACGCTCGCGGCTCGAGGAGCGCCTCGCGATGGTCCGTGAGGCCTCCCTGGCTCGCCGCGAGCGGATGGACAGCTACACCCTCGCCCTGCAAAAGCACGGTGAGGAGCGGGCCGAGCGCGAGGTGCGCTGGCTCGAAGAGCTCATCAGCGCCGAACGGCGTGCGGCGCTGGACCCCGGCCCAGCGGCATACGGCATCGGCCTTTCCCCCACCAACCAGCGCAAGTCCACCAACAACAAGGAGTGATCCATGGGATCCATACGCGTCGCCATCGTTGGCGTCGGCAACTGCGCGAGCTCGCTCGTGCAGGGAGTCGAGTACTACAAGGACGCTGACGCCACCGCGTCCGTGCCCGGCCTCATGCACGTCAAGTTCGGCGACTACCACGTCAACGACGTGGAGTTCGTCGCGGCGTTCGACGTCGATGACAAGAAGGTCGGCAAGGACCTCGCCGAGGCGATCAACGCCTCCGAGAACAACACCATCAAGATCGCCGACGTGCCGACCACCGGCCTCGAGGTCCTGCGGGGGCACACCCTCGACGGGCTCGGCAAGTACTACCGCCTCACCATCGAGGAGTCCGCGGCCGACCCGGTCGACATCGTGGCGATCCTCAAGGAGCGCCAGGTCGACGTGCTCGTCTCCTACCTCCCGGTGGGCTCCGAGACGGCCGACAAGTTCTATGCGCAGTGTGCCATCGACGCGAAGGTCGCCTTCGTCAACGCGCTGCCCGTCTTCATCGCGAGCGATCCGGTCTGGGCCAAGAAGTTCGAGGATGCCGGAGT
>JBDTAU010000247.1:0-3452 GCA_039924465.1 Dermatophilaceae bacterium | reverse complement strand
GTCGGGAGCGGCGAGCATCGCCGGGGTGCCTACCGCGGGGTTGCCCACGATCAGGACCTGCGTCTCGGGCATCGTGAGTCCCGCGGTGCGGGCCCCCAGTGTGTGGTCGATCGTGGCAAAGACCGTGATCCCCTTCGCCCGAGCCGCGTCGGACAGTCGGTGGACGGTCTCCGCCACGCCGTAGCGGCTGGTGAACCGGAGCGTCCCAGGCGTCGTGCCAGCCGTCGCACGTGCCATCATGGCTGCCGCAGCAGGTGCGATGTCACGCCGTTGCCGGCCCGGCCCACCACGTCAGGCCTGCTTCGGCTTGGTCCACCACATCTCGAGCTGGATGTGGTCCGGATCGCGGAAGACCAGCGCCGAGCCGGACTCGGTGTCCTCGACCGGTGAGTGCTCGACCGCTTCAGCGGTCAGGTGCGCTTCCCAGGTGTCCAGGTCCTCACGCTGGCCCACGGCGAAGCCCACGTGATCCATCCCCACGTGTCGCTCGTCGAAGCGTCCCTCCGGGCGGTCGGCGTGCTCGTTGAGGCCGATCACCAGGCGAGCGGCAGGCGCGAACAGGACGATCATGATGCGCCCCTGCAGGTCGACTCGACGGATCCTCTTGAGCCCGAGGACCCGCACGTACCAGTCCGCGCTCGCCTCGACGTCGGACACGGACAGGTCCAGGTGCGAGATCCCGGTCAACTCTGGTGCAGCCATCTGTCACCACTTCCTCTCATCCCGAGTCTGTCCCTCTCGGCGCGCCAATTCAATCCACCGCCAATCGGCGGACGCCCGAGGCAGCGTTCAGGGCTGGCGTCAGGGCACCCGGTGGGTCCACTCCGGCGTGCTGAACTTGGTCTCGACCAGGCGCTTCGCCTCGGCCAGCTCTGCGTCGGAATAGGTGCTCGGGGTGGTCGCGTAGCGTCCCGCGAACGTCGCCGCGAAGGAGTCGAGGATCGCCTCACGCGTCAGCCCGGTCTGCGAGCGCATCGGGTCGACCCGCTTGTTGGCCGACTTCGTCCCCTTGTCGGACATCTTCTCCCGACCGATGCGCAGCACCTCGAGCATCTTGTCAGCGTCGATGTCGTAGGCCATCGTCACGTGGTGCAGCACCGCGCCGGCCGCGAAGCGCTTCTGGGCCGCGCCGCCGATCTTGCCCACTTCGCTCGCGATGTCGTTGAGCGGGACGAAGTGGGCGGTCACGCCGACCGCCGCCAGCGCCTCGATGACCCACTCGTCGAGGAAAGAGTAGGACCGCTCGAAGCTCAGCCCCTCGACGAGCGAGGTCGGCACGACGAGCGAGTAGGTGATGCAGTTGCCCGGCTCCATGAACATGGCCCCGCCCCCCGAGACGCGGCGCACGACGTCGATGCCGTGCCGTGCCGCCCCCTCGGGGTCGATCTCGTTCTTGACCGACTGGAAGGAGCCGATGACCACGAGCGGGCTGTCCCAGTCCCAGAAGCGCATCGTCGGCGGCCGGGTTCCCGCGGCGACCTCCTGGCCGATCACCTCGTCGAGGGCGACGTGCATTGCCGGGTCCAGCGTCACCGCAGGGATGAGGTCGAACACGTGGTCGTGCCACCCCGTCGCCTTGCCGAGGGCCCGGCGCACCGCGATCCCCACCGCTTCGGGCGAGAAGCCGATCATCGCCACCGACGCATCGAGGGAGCCGCTGACGGCCTCAGCCAGACGGCTCACGGGCGCGTCGATCGGCATCCCGTCCAGGGCAGCGTTGATGTCATCGAGCGCCTCGTCCGGCTCGAGGAAGAAATCACCCGAGACACTCACGTGCGCCAGTCGCCCGTCCTCGACCTCGAGGTCCACCGCGACCAACTTGCCACCCAGCACCTTGAACTCACCACGCATGTCACAACCCCTTCTCGAACCGATACCAACCCCGCTGTTCTACTCCCCTACGGAAATCCTTCCGTATGCCGCCCACTTCCCGGTTGCTCCTCGTGGCCGCCGCGCGGGGTCCAGTCGGTGGTCACTGCCCAGGATTGGGCTCGACTCCACGCCGCGGAGAACCACGGCTCCTTAGCCTCGGTGTAGATGTCGGTGTCCTCGTCGATCGTGAGGAGTCGCCGCTTCTCATGTGCATAGTCGTCACGAGCTGTGGGAGTGGCCCGAAGCCAGTCACGGAAGAGCAGCGCGAATCTCCAGCCGGGAGAGTCGATCTCGCGGACGTGCACGTGCACGATCTCGCCCGGGTCGCACCCTCCGTAGAAGCGCTTGGTCCACTCCGCCGGGTCACTCCCTGCGGGGTGCGGGTTGTCCTGCGCGGTGCCCACGGACTCGACGTAGCCGGCTGCCCGCAGGGCCGCCCGGAAGCCAGCGGCATCAGCCGCCGCGAGCGTCTGGGTCCCGACCTGCACATCGATGACGTCCTTGGCGATGAGCCCGGGCACCGAGGTCGAGCCGATGTGGTCGACCACGATCCCCTGCTCAGCAGCCAGGGCAGTCACCAGTTTCGCCACGACCCGGGCGCCACGCGGACCCCAGTCGGCACGCGGGTCGACGACCGCGCCGAGGTCGGGACGCCGGGTCCGGGTGCCCGAGACGAGGTTGGCGTTCCAGGGCGCCAGTCGCTGCTCCCACAGTCGGTCGACCGCGGCGACGAGCTCGGCCGGGGCGCCCGAGTTGTCCAGCACGACGTCGGCGGCGGCTCGCCGCTGCTCGTCGGAGGCCTGGGCCGCCATGCGGTGCCGGGCATCGGCCTCGTCGAGGCCGCGCTGCTCCACCAGGCGCTGCACCCGCGTCTCGGCGTCCACGTCGACCACGATGGTCAGGTGCTCGCGGGTCCACAGTCCCCGCTCGACGAGCAGTGGCATGTCAAAGACCGACACCACACCGCTCGGGGTCGCCGCCCGCAGCTGCGCGACCCGGTCGGTGATGGCCGGGCCGGTGATCGCCTCCAGGTCAGCCAGCGCCGACGCGTCCGGGAACACGATGGCGGCCAGGCCGGCCCGGTCGAGGGAGCCGTCCTCGCGGATCACCGAGTCCCCGAAGCGATCCCGGATCGCGGTCAGCGTGGGCTCCCCCGGCTCGACGACGTCGCGGGCCACCCGGTCCGCGTCGATGACGCGCGCCCCCAGCTGCGACAACCGGCGCGACACCGTGGACTTGCCCGATCCGATCCCGCCGGTGACCCCCACCCTCAACATGACCGGATCAGTTCGCGAGACGGGCCGGGAAGCCGCCGGTCGCCACCGGACCCCAACGTGTCGGCGTGATCCGTAGCAGCGACTTCCCCTGGTCGAGCATGGCCTGGCGGTACTCGTCCCAGTCCGGGTGCTCCCCGGAGATCGACCGGTAGTAGTCGACGAGCGGCTCCACCGAATCGGGCAGGTCGATGACCTCGCAGTCACCGTCGACCTGCTGCCAGGCCCCACCGAAGTCATCGGACAGGACGATCACGCTGACCTCGGGGCGGGCTCGCGCATTGGCGACCTTGGCGCGCTCGGGGT
>JBDTAU010000246.1:0-5569 GCA_039924465.1 Dermatophilaceae bacterium | reverse complement strand
AGACGTTCCTCGCCCGCAGGCCGAACCCAGATCTGGGGGGAGGGCCGGTTCCAGCCACCATCGGGGAGGAACGCCTCAGGAGGTGAACGGATGGGCGCATCCCCGGAGTTCCCGAGCGGCGAGATCGATCGCGGCCGGTGGGTCGCAGCGGACCGGTCGGGGGAGGGCAGCGATCAGGAGAGTCAGGAGAACTGCCACGACCGTTTGGACAAACCGAACCAGAAGCCGCCGATGGCGCTCGTGTTGTCGAGCCCGCCGGATCCGTAGGCGGCGCCGAGGCTGACGAAGAGCGGGGCGAAGTGCTCGGTCCGCGGGTGGGCCTCGTGGGCGGCGGGCGCCTTGGCCAGGAAGTCGAGCAGGCTGTCGACGTCCTGGGCCCGCATCGCCTCCCGGGCCCACTGGTCGAACTCGACGCTCGCCTGCGGTGGGGTTGCGTCGGCGCCGGCCCCCGGGTTGAACCAGCGCAGGTTGTGCGTGGTGAAGCCGGAGCCGACGATGAGGGTGCCCTGGTCCCGGAGCGGGGCGAGCCTGCGGCCGATCTCGAAGAGGCCGCGGGGGTCGAGCGTCGACATCGACATCTGCAGGACGGGGAGGTCCGCCTCGGGGAACATCTCCTTGAGCGGCACGTAGGCGCCGTGGTCGAGGCCGCGGGCCTCGTCGCGGTGGACCGAGGTGGAGCTCGCCTCGCCGGGGGCGGTGAGCAACTTCGTCACGTCGTCAGCGAGGCCCGGTGCGGCCGGGGCGTCGTAGGTGACGTCGTAGTAGTGCTGCGGGAAGCCCCAGAAGTCGTGGACGAGAGGAGCGCCGGTCGTGCTGCTGAGGGTCGTCGGGGCGTCCTCCCAGTGGGCGCTGACGATGAGGATGCTCTCGGGCCGGGGCAGCTCGGCGGACCAGGCAGCGAGCTCACCGCTCCAGCGCTCGTCGTCGGCCAGGGGCGGTGCGCCATGGCTGAGGTAGAGCACCGGTGCCTGCATCGCACTCACCTTGACTCCTTGGTTGGTTGAAGGCTAAATCATACCGCTGGGCTCGGTGTGGCGGTGGGGGCAGCGGCTGGCAGCGCCCGGGTCGGTCCCGGCATTCTCGATCACTGCTGTTACGGTCATGGCGCGTTCCACGTCCATGCAGCGACGATTCCGCTGCACGTGAGAGCCAGGAAGTTGTGAGGTGTTGCCATGGCCGCAGGTAAAGGTCGCAAGCTCGTCATCGTCGAGTCGCCTGGAAAGGTGAAGACGATCGCCAGTTATCTCGGGGCGGACTATGACGTCGAGGCCTCGATCGGGCACATCCGGGACCTGCCGACTCCCTCGGAGATGCCGGCCGAGATGAAGAAGGGGCCCTTCGGCAAGTTCGCCGTCGACGTGCTCAATGACTTCGAGCCCTACTACGTCGTCGACGCGGACAAGAAGAAGAAGGTCGCCGAGCTCAAGCGCAAGCTCAAGGACGCCAGCGAGCTCTACCTCGCCACCGATGAGGACCGCGAGGGCGAGGCCATCGCGTGGCACCTGCTCGAGGCGCTGGCCCCGCGGGTCCCCGTGCACCGGATGGTCTTCCACGAGATCACCAAGGAAGCGTTGCAGCGGGCGGTCAATGAGACCCGTGAGATCGACACCGCGCTGGTCGACGCGCAGGAGACCCGGCGCATCCTCGACCGCCTCTATGGCTACGAGGTCAGCCCCGTCCTGTGGCGCAAGGTCCGCCAGGGCCTGTCGGCCGGCCGGGTCCAGTCCGTGGCCACCCGCATCGTCGTCGAGCGCGAACGTGAGCGGATGGCCTTCGTCAAGGCCGGCTACTGGGACGTCGAGGGGGACTTCACCCCGAGCGGCGGGGCCCAGCAGTTCACCGCGCGGCTCAGCCAGGTCGACGGGGCTCGCGTGGCGACCGGCCGCGACTTCGCCGACGACGGGCGCCTGACCGGCAAGAACGTCATCCACGTCGACTCTGGTCTGGCGCACCGGATCGCCGAGGCGTGCCTGGCGACCAACGCCCGGGTCACCGACGTGCAGGAGAAGCCCTACACCCGCCGTCCCTCGGCGCCCTTCACCACCTCGACCCTCCAGCAGGAGGCGTCCCGCAAGCTGCGACTCAGCTCCAAGAACGCGATGCGGGTGGCCCAGCGGCTCTACGAGGGCGGCTACATCACCTACATGCGAACCGACTCCACCACCCTGTCGGACGCTGCGCTCACCGCGGCCCGCAGCCAGGCCCGTGACATGTATGGCGCCGAGTACGTCCCGGACAGCCCGCGCCGCTACCAGAAGCAGGTCAAGAACGCCCAGGAGGCGCACGAGGCGATCCGCCCGGCGGGTGACCGCTTCCGGACGCCCGCCCAGGTCGCCGGTGAGCTCCGCGGTGAGGACTACGCCCTCTATGACCTGATCTGGAAGCGCACCATCGCCTCCCAGATGGCTGACGCGCGCGGCTCCACGGCGACGGTCAAGCTCGGGATCGACACGGACGTCGACGGTGCTGCGGCGGTCGAGTTCAGCGCCAGCGGCACGGTCATCACCTTCCGCGGGGTCCTCGCGGCCTACGAGGAGGGCCGCGACGTCGAGCGGGGCCGCGCCGCGGACGAGGCCGCCGAGGAGCGCCGCCTGCCCAAGCTCGGGGTCGGGGTCGCCCTCGAGGTGGTCCGGGCCGAGGCCAACGGCCACGAGACGAGCCCGCCGGCCCGCTACACCGAGGCCACCCTCGTCAAGGCCATGGAGGAGAAGGGGATCGGCCGTCCGTCGACCTACGCGTCGACGATCGGGACCATCCAGGACCGCGGCTACGTCTTCACCAAGGGCCAGGCGCTCGTGCCGACCTGGCTCGCGTTCGCCGTGACCCGGCTGCTCGAGGAGCACTTCACCGAGTTGGTCGACTACGAGTTCACCGCCTCGATGGAGGAGGACCTCGACCGGATCGCCAACGGTGAGGAGGGCCGGGTCGCGTGGCTCAAGCGCTTCTACTTCGGTGACGAGGCGACCACCGGCGGCGGCCTCAAGTCCCTCGTCGATGACCTCGGTGAGATCGATGCCCGCGAGATCTCGACCATCCCGATCGGTGACGGCATGGTCGTGCGGGTCGGCCGCTACGGCCCCTACGTCGAGGAGGTCGCCCCGTCCGGGGTCGACCTCCGCACCGGCGAGGTGCCCGAGGGTTTTGAGGCGCCAGAGGTCCCCGAGCCGGGCGCCACGCCGCGCCGGGCGACGATCACCGAGGACATCGCCCCCGACGAGATGACGCCGGCCCTGGCCCGCGAGCTGCTCGAGGCCGCGGCCGATGACGGCAAGGTGCTCGGACAGGACCCGAGCACCGGTCGGAGCATCGTGGCCAAGGCCGGCCGCTACGGCCCCTACGTCACCGAGCTGCTCGAGGACGATGAGCCGGCCACGACCGAGGAGGCCTCGCCGACCGAGGGGGCCGGGCCGGCCAAGAAGGCCAAGAAGGCCAAGAGCTCAGCCAAGGTCAAGCCCCGCACCGCATCGCTCTTCAAGGACATGGAGCTGTCGAGCATCGACCTGGAGACCGCGCTCAGGCTGCTCAGCCTCCCGAGGGTCGTCGGGGCGGACGCCGATGGCGAGGAGATCACCGCTCAGAACGGCCGCTACGGTCCCTACCTCAAGAAGGGCACCGACTCCCGCTCGCTGACGACCGAGCAGCAGCTCTTCGACATCACGCTCGAGGAGGCGCTCGCGATCTACGCCCAGCCCAAGCAGCGCGGGCGGGCCGCCGCAGCGCCGCTCAAGGAGCTCGGCGACGACCCCGTCAGCGGCAAGCCCGTCGTCGTCAAGGACGGCCGCTTCGGCCCCTACGTCACCGACGGGGAGACCAATGCGACCCTGCGCAAGGACGACGACCCGGAGACGATCACCCCCGAGCGGGGCTTCGAGTTGCTGGTCGAGAAGCGCGCCAAGGGCCCCACGACCCGCAAGCGCGCGGTGAAGAAGACGGCCAAGAAGACCACGAAGAAGGCGGCGGCCAAGAAGGCGCCGGCGAAGCGGGCCGCGAAGAAGGCCTGAGCACTTCGCTCCCAACGCTGCTCAGCGGCATACGAACTGTTTCGTATGCCGCTGAGCTGGTCAGGCCGCGCCCCTGTCGGAGCGCGACGGGGCGCGGTGGCCAGACCCCGGAGGAGGACGATCCGCTTGCCAGCGACACAGATCGCGCCGGTCCTGCTCGTCAACCCCAACACCAACGCCGCCACGACGGCGATGATGAGTGCCCTGGGTCGATGATCGTCGGGCCGGTCGCGCTGGCCGAGTCGGCGCGCCACGTCGTCGATGCGGTGAGGTCAGAGGTGGGGCTCAGTGCTGACAGCATCTCGTCGGTCATCATCGCCGGAGGCCCCCTCACTGCGACCGCTCGACGGATTGCCGCCCTCGGTGTGGTGCCGATCATCGAGCCGATCCCCAGTGCGTGCGAACTGGTCCGGGAGGCGGTCGGGGCGTCCCGTCGCGTGTGAGCGCCCGGCTGGCCACTCGACTGCGGGGTTCCTCGACTGGGTGGCCACTCGACTGGGTGGGCTACGTGCGGGGCGGTGCGGTGTCCCGGAGGGGCAGTGGGTGAAAAGGGGTGAAAAGGTGGAGGCATGGCAACCGTGGTGTTCGTGCATGCTCATCCCGACGACGAGGCGTCCCAGTCGGCTGGGTCCATGGCGCGCGCGGTCGCCGAGGGGCACCGCGTCGTGCTCGTCATCGCCACCAACGGCGACCACGGGGACTCCCCGGACGACCTCGCTGACGGCGAGACGGTGGTGGCGCGACGGCGGGCCGAGGCCGCCGCCGCCAACGCGATCATCGGGACGCACCGGGTGGAGTGGCTCGGCTATGCCGACTCGGGGATGACCGGCTGGGTGACGAACGAGTCCGAGGACAGCTTCATTCGGGCCGATCTCGAGTCCGCCGCCGCGCGGGTGGCTGCGATCCTGCGCGAGGAGGACGCCGACGTGGTCGTCGGCTATGACTGGCACGGCGGCTACGGGCACCCCGACCACGTCAAGGTGCACGCCGTGACGAAGCGGGCCGCGGAGCTCGCTGGCACGCCGCGCTACCTTGAGTCGACGATGAATCGTGACCTGTTGCGGCGCGGCCTCGAGGTGCTGCGGGCCTCCGGGGCGCTGGGACCCGACGAGGCCCCGGGCTGGGCCCCGGACGCCCCGATGGACGACGGCAACCCGATGGGCACCCCCGAGGCTGAGCTGCACTGGGCCTGTGACGTCTCGGCGTTCATCGAGGTCAAGCGGCGGGCTTTGCAGGCCCACGCCAGCCAGTCTGACGCCCGTGGCCTGCTCGCGTTCCCGGAGGCGATGTTCAGCCAGGCGTTCGGGTTCGAGCATTACCTCGAGCCTGCCCGGCCCGCGGGGATGGTCTCAGGCTGGTTCCTGCAGGACTGAGGGAGTGTCATGCGACGCTGACCAGGCAGTAGATTACTCTTGAGTAACCATCCGTGTCGAGAGAGAGCGAAGCCGCATGTCGACCATCGATTTGAAGACCGCAACGCCCGAGCAGATCGCCGCCATCCGGCCGGTCGAGTTCCTCCAGACGATCAAGGCGATGCCCGACAAGGACCTGAAGGACCTGATGGCCTC
>JBDTAU010000245.1:0-7897 GCA_039924465.1 Dermatophilaceae bacterium | reverse complement strand
CCCGATCACGAGGCAGATCAGGGTGCCTGCGACACCCACCCACAACGTGTTCTGGAAGGTCGCGAAGAACGTCGGGGACAGGGCCTCGCCGTAGCGGTCCAGGGAGAGCACGTCGTTGGCGTGCGTGCCGAACAGCCCCGGCTTGTACCCGAAGCTGAACCACACGATCGTCCCGATCGGGACGATGAAGAAGGTGAACAGCCACAGCCAGGCCGGCAGTGCCAGGGCAAAGCGCGGGAGCCTCAGACGCGACTCACGCACCCGCGGCGGCCTTCGCCTTGTTCCAGGTGTCGACGGTGCGCTGCTGGGCGTTGGTCACCTCGCCGGTGTGCATGGTGGCGATCTGCTCGGGGCTGAAGAAGACGAGGTCGAGCATCTCGAGTCCGGCCTTCTCGGCGTCCTTCTCGATGTCCTTGGCGCCGGTGCGGTAGCCGATGTAGTCGACGGTGGGGACCGCGTGCTCCGGGGCCAGCATGAAGTTGATGAAGGCGTGGGCGGCCTCCGGGTTGGGGGCGCCGGCGGCGATGGCCCAGTTGTCCATCCACAGCTCGGTGTCCGGGGAGCCCAGGACCCACTGCCACTTGTCCGGGTCGTCGCTCTCCTGGATGCCGATGCGCGCGTCGCCGTTCCACACCTGCATGAGGGCCTGGGTGCCTTGCGGGATGGCCTGGCCTCCGGGGTAGGAGTCGAAGGCGGCGACGTGGGGGGCGAGTTCGCTCACGATGAACTTCTCGCACGCGTCGAGCTGGGCCGTATCCGTGGTGTTCCAGTCGATGCCGTTGGACCAGTAGTAGATCCCAGACAAGGGGGCCGGGTCATCGAGCACCGAGGTCTTGCCGCTCGCCTCGTTCTGCGCGGCGTTGACGAAGTCGCTCCAGGTCTTGAGTTCGCGGGTGATGACGGTCTTGTCGTAGACGAAGCCCGTGGTGCCCCACGCCTTGCAGATCGAGAACTGGTTCTTGGGGTCCCAGGCCTGCGAGAGGAACTCCGGGTCCATGGCGCTGATGTTGGGCACGAGGTCGCGGTTGATCGGTGCCAAAAGCCCGTTCTGGACCATTTGTGGGATGAACGGCCCGGTGGGCACGACGATGTCGTAGCCCGAGGTGCCCTTGGCCGCGATGAGCTTGGCGATGAGCTCCTCGTTGGAGTTGAACGAGTCGCTCGTCACCGTCGGGCCGAGCTTGCTGGTGAAAGCCTCGAGCACCTCTGGTGCGTCGTAGTCGCCCCAGGAGTACATCGACAGCGAACTCTCCAGTGCCCCGCCGGTCGCGATCGGCTTGGTGGCTGCCGTCGCACCCCCCGCGCCCCCTGCGGCACCGGTCGTCCCGCCACCACACGCAGCCAGGAAGCTGGCGCCCGCCGCGGTGCCGGCGAAGGCGAGCAGGTGGCGACGGGAGATGTCCCGCCGGATGCGCGGGAGCACGGAGGAGTGGGCAAGGATGCGGATCGGCTGCTCGGGGGTAGCCATGAGGGGTCCTCTCGGGACAGTGCTGGATGGATGGTGTTTCGGTCTGGGTCTGGGTCTGGGTCTGGGTCTCGGTCTGGATCTCTGGGGTCGGTCAGTGGTCCGCGTGGGGTCGCGGCCGGGTGGGGTCAGGTGGCCGACCGGGTGAGGACCTCGTCGGGTGCGGGGACCTCGGCTGCGCCGGTGACGGCTGGGAAGACGTGGACGTCCTCGGCCCGCCAGCGGCACCACGCCGTGGCCCCGGAGGACAGGTCGGGTGCTGCCGGGGTCGGTCGCCGGACGAGCATCGAGTGACCTGGGCGCACCTCCAGGAGGAACTGTTGGGTCTCGCCCTGGTGGGCCACCCCGATGACGGTGCCGCTCACGGCGTTCTCGCTCGGCCCGCCGGGATCGACGTCGTAGAGGTCGATGAACTCGGGCCGCACGGCCACGCACACCGGGTCTCCGGGCCGGATGCCGGGCAGGTCTCGTGACGTGCGCACCGGCCCGAGTACGGAGTCGATGCCTCCCTCGGTGCCCGCGGTGCCGTCGATGAAGTTCTGCTGGCCGACGAACCCCGCGACGTAGGCCGAGGCGGGCGAGGTATAGATCGTGTCGGCGTCGGCCAACTGCTCGATGCGTCCGTCCCGCATGATCGCGATGCGGTCACTCATGGAGAGGGCCTCGCCCTGGTCGTGGGTGACGAAGACAAAACTGATGCCGAGACGAGACTGCAGCAGCTTGAGCTCGATCTGCATCTCCTCGCGGAGTTGTCGGTCGAGTGCTCCGAGCGGCTCGTCCAGCAGCAGCACCGAGGGGCGGTTGACCAGGGCTCGGGCGAGTGCGACACGTTGCTGCTGACCGCCGGACATCTGGTTCGGCTTGCGGTTCGCGAACGAACGCATCTTGACCAGGTCGAGCGCCTCAGCGACCCGCTCGCGGATCTCCGCCTTGGGGGTGCGCACCTGTTCCAGCCCGTAGGCGACATTCTCCGCGACGGACATGTGGGGGAAGAGGGCATAGGCCTGGAAGACCGTGTTGACCTGGCGTCGGTAGGGCGGCACCCCCAGCACGCTGCGGCCCGCGACCAGGATGTCCCCGGTGTCCGGCTGCTCGAACCCGGCGATCATCCGCAGCGTCGTCGTCTTGCCGCACCCTGAGGGGCCGAGCAGGGAGAGGAACTCTCCACTGCGGATGCTCAGGCTGACGTCGTCGACAGCGGCCACCGGGCCATAGAACTTGCTCACCCTGCTCAGGACGACGGCGTGCTCCGCCCCCACTGCCGCAGTCTCGGTCTCGGTCTCGGTCTGGATGTCGCGGGGCGCGGTCAGCACAGGTGGCTCCTAGATACGGAATCAATTGATCCAGCCCAAGCCGACTACCGGATACGACACCTTCTTGTCGAGATGACGCAACGATTCGCTAAACCTTGTGATCAGCGGACGTGGATTCCGCTGTGCCGGAGGGGGCGGCTGGCGCGTCGGAGCCATCAGTCCGCGCACGTGGCGCACGTGCCTCACTCGCAGGCCCCTGGCGTGGGAGGGTCAAGCATGGTCACCGCTGACGACAACGAGCTCGATGCCTTTTGGGACATCGCCCGGGATCACGCGAATCTCGCCGGCGTGCCGGTCTACACCGGTGAGAACCCGGTGCGAACGCTCCGGCCCCCAGCGTGGGCTTTCGGCGCGACCCCCGAGCAGTCCGACGAGTTGCTCAGCCTGGTCCTGCACGGGACCAAGACCGCGACCGCGAGCTCGCACGCCGACTACGTGAAGGAGGACGAGGAGCTGCCCGCGCCGGGGATGCTCGGCATCGTCCTCGATGGGGCCGGCCACCCGCGCGCCCTCGTCGTGACGACCGAGGCGCGGGTCGTCCCCTTCGACCAGGTGGACGCTGACCACGCTCGAGACGAGGGTGAGGGCGACCGAAGCCTCGAGCACTGGCGGGCGGTCCACGAACGCTTCTTCACCGAGCACGCCGATGGCGGCTTCCGGCCGGACATGCCGGTCGTCCTCGAGCGCTTCCGAGTCCTCTACCAGTCGACCTGACTGTCGGCTCCGCCGTTGACCCTGCCACGATGACGCGCATGGCCTCTCCCGCTGGTGTCCGTGACGTCTTCCGCGGCCGCATCCTCGGCGTCGGCTCGACCTCTGGGACGCGGATCGTCGTCGGGGTTTGGGACACCTCGCCCTTCGGGGCCTTTGCCGACGCGATGGTGGCCACGTCGACCGGGCGCCGGATCCTTGTCGCGCCCACCGAGCAGGTCGCCAGCTACGTCTCGGCCACCTACTCCTTCGACGAGGTGCGCATCGAGGACGTCGTATGCCGTGTCGCACCCAATGCCGTTGCCGTGCAGTCGAACTCGCTCCACCTCAACGTGGAGGTCGGAGGGCCGACCGCTCTCGGTCGGCTCCTGCGCCTCATCCCGGCCGCGCTCAGCCGCTCGACGACCTTCGCGACACTCTGCGACCCCGTGGCCAGGGTCGTCCTGCGCGGCGTCAGGACACGGGGCACCGCGGGCAACGGCCGGACCGAGTTCTATGCCGCGTCCGACCTGCGTTCGGTCGTGTCGCTGTCCGGCTGGTTCGGCGACGGCAACCTTGGCGACGGCAATCTCGGCCACGTCAACCTCGGCCACGTCAACCTCGGGGACCTCGCCGAGGTGTGGCCCGAGCCCGGGTTCGGCTTCAGCAGCACCCCACGCACGCCCGGCCTGACGACACTGACGACAACCGTCGTGCGCTGACCCGTGATGCCGGCGTGCGGGGGGTCACGCCAGGTTGGCAGGTTCGGTGACGGGGACCCGCCTCGTAGGGTCGTTCCCGCCGTCGCCGCCAGCGTCGCCGTCGCTCTCGCCCTCGAGGTCGATGGTGGGCAGGAGTCGGTCCAGCCAGCGCGGGAGCCACCAGGCGCTGTCGCCGAGCAGGCTCATGACAGCCGGGATCAGGGTCATCCGGACCAGGAACGCGTCGATGACGATCCCGACGGCGAGGGCCAGACCGAACTGCTTGATCATCGAGTCGTCGCTGAGGATGAACCCGCCGAAGACCGAGACCATGATGACGGCGGCGGCCGCGACGACCCGGCTCGGGTGCTCGAAGCCGTGGACGATCGCACGTCGCGGCTCCATGCCCTGGGCGTGCGCCTCGCGCATGGAGCTGACGAGGAAGACCTGATAGTCCATGGCGAGCCCGTAGAGGATCCCGGTGACCATGATCGGCAGGAAACTGAGCAGCGGCCCCCCGGTGTCGAGGCCGACCAGCCCGATGAACCAACCCCACTGGAACACCGCGGTGGTGACGCCGAAGGTTGCCGCGATGGTGAGCAGGAAGCCGGCCGTGGCCTTGATCGGGATGACGATGGAGCGAAAGACGAGCAGGAGCAGGAGCAAGGACAACCCGACGATGATCGCCAGGTACTCGGGGAGGGCCTCACCGAGGCGATCGGTGATGTCCAGGTTGACCGCGGTCAGGCCGGTGACCCCGAACGTCACCCCCGTTCGGGTCGCGATGGGGTCGGCGGTGTCCCGGAGCGTCTGGACCAACTGAGCAGTCTGCTCGTCGTCCGGGCCCTGCTGGGGGATCACGGTGAACATCGCGAGGGTCCGGTCAGGATTTGCCCCCATCAGGCTCGCAGAGACGACCCCGTCGACGCTGTCCAGCCCGGACGTGATCGCGCCGATCTTGGCCTGGTCGAAGGCAGTGCCGTCCTCGGGATGGGCGACCACGAGCAGTGGGGCGTTGAAGCCCTCCCCGAAGCCGCGGGTGATCGCGTCGTAACTCTGCCGTGCGGTGCTGTCGCGAGCCTCGGTCCCGCCGGCCGGCATCCCGAGGTCCATGCTGAGCGCGGGAACCGCGGCCACGCCGAGGACCAGGACGACACCGACGACCGCGGCCCACGGGCGCCGGACGAGGCGCTCGACCCAGCTCGTCGCGACGTGCTTCGCCGGTGGGCGGGCCGCTGCACGGCTACCCTCCTTCGGGTGGGTCGCGGCGCGGCCGCGCTCCCGAGCCTTCGGCGAGCAGACTCGCTCGCCGACCAGTCCGAGCAGGGCGGGCAGCAGCGTGAGGGCGATCAGGACCGCCAGCGCGACCGTGGTCGCCGCCACCAGGGCCATCGTGCTGAGGAAGCCGATCCCGATGATCGTCATCCCGGCCAGCGCGATGATGACGGTCGATCCGGCGAAGACTACGGCGCTGCCCGCGGTGGCAAGGGCGCGGGCCGTGGCATCGGCGGCGGTGAGTCCGCCGGTGAGGATCAGGGTTCGCTGCCGGTTCACGATGAACAGTGCATAGTCGATCCCGACGGCGAGCCCGACCATCACGGCCAGCGCAGGGGTCGCGGTGGTCAACGTGATGGTCGAGGAGAGGGCGAAGGCGCTGCCGAGGCCGATCGCCACACCGGCCAGCGCCGTGAGGATGGGAAGGCCAGCCGATCGCAGCGAGCCGAGGGTGATGAACAGGACGAACAGTGCGATGGCCAACCCGATCGCCTCGTGCCCGCCGATGGGCGGATGCATCACCTCGAGGGATTTGCTGGGAAGTGCGGTCACGCCAGTGTCGGCGACGGCTCCGTCGGCGATCGCGATCACCTGGTCCGTCGTCCCTTCGGGCAGGGCGTCGACCTGGGCGGTGAACTGCATCTGGAGCATCGCGACGCTGCCGTCGGGGGAGACGAGGACGCCCGGGACGGGGCCACCATTCATGAGCAACGGTCGGTAGGGCGGTGCTTGGTCGGGGGTGGCTGCTCCGGGAGCGGACTGGTGACTGGCGTCGGCCGGGGGGACTGCGCCAGACGCGGAGGCGGGCCGTTTCACGACAACGGGCAGGGCGGAGATCTTGGTGGCGGCGTCAGCGATGGCACTCCCTCGCTGACCGGTGTCGAGTCGTTGCCCCTCGGGGACGGTGAACACGAGCGTGCCCTGCCCACCACTGGCGGCCGGCAACTCCTCCCGCAACTGGTCCAGGACCTGCTGGCTCGGGGTTCCGTCGATGGTCATGCTCGTGGAGATGTGTCCGCCACTGGTGACGGCGAAGCCCAGGACCCCGCCGAGGACGATCAGCCAGGAGAGGATGAAGGCCCACGGCCGGCGGTAGGCGACGCTTCCGAGCCTGTGCAAGAAGGTAGACATCAGGACAGGGCCCCTTTCGGGCTGGACGGATCACCACGGCGAGGGGTCGCCGCGGGCTGATGGTGGGGAGGCTGGTGGGTCAGAAACCCTGACGCAGGTGGGTGAAGGTGAGGTCGACGAAGTCGTCGAGCGTCATCGCGCCCTCGCTGCCATAGCTGTCGGGCGGGGTCGGGATCCGCGACGGCGTCGCCGTCAGGCGAACCGGGACCTGTCCATCGAGCACGCACGCGAGAGCCCCGTAGGCGGCGCCGACGAGGAGATGGGCATAGACCCGCTTGGTCCGCCCGTCCACCCGGGCGAGGACGGCATCACGCGCGGTCTCGCGGATGTTCCGTTGCAACTCGAGCAGGTGGGGCCGCAGGGGCGGGTGGCCGTCGGCGAGGATGCGCAACTCGCGCAGCACCATGAGCAGACCATCGCTCAACTGCTGGCGGGCCACCGCCTCCAGCCAGTCGACCAGGGGCAGGTCGGCGTCAGGGGTCGTCCCCAGGGCATCACGGACCCGCTCGGCAGCGACCGCGACGATGGCCTCCTCCTTGCCCCCGTAGTAGTTGGCGAAGGTCCGCCTGGAGTAGCCGGCACGACTCGCCACGTCATCGATGGTGAAGCCGTCGACACCACACTCGCGGGCGAGGTCGAAGGCGGCCTGCGCCAGAGCGTGGGCAGTGGCGAGCCGCTTCGCCTCCCGCAGGTTCGTTTCGGTCATCGCACCACTGTGGCACAGCAATGCCCATTGGGCAATGTTGCCCGATGGGAAATAGAACGGTGTTAGGGTTCCGCTATGGAGTGCACGATCGCCTCTCGGCCCACTGGTCACGACGGGCTCCGGTTCGCCCTGATGAGCGCGGGGCTGCGGATGATGGACGCGGCCCAGGAGCCCGGCGGCTTCCCGCAGGCGCACGATGAGGTGGTGCGCTTCTGCGCCACCGAGTTGCTGCCACACCTGGGACACGATGACCGCTGGCTGGTCGAGGTGGCGGACTGCCCCGAGGGACGCCTCCTGGTCGAGGCGATGCGCGCCGAGGTCAGGATGATGAAGGCGGCTGTCAACGAGTTGTCCACCGCGACCGAACCGGCCGAAGCCATGGCCCAGGTGCGCGTCCTGCACGCCTTCCTTGCCGCCCATGATCACCATGAGGCGCTGTTGCGCAACGCTGCCGCGCACGTGGGGGCGCCTGCAGCGCGTCACTGACCTGACCTCCGGCGCCGGGGTGACGTTGCCCGCGGTCGTATGCCGCTGTGTCGGGTCCCTGTGTCGGGTCCCTGTGTCGGGTCTCTGTGTCGGCTCCCTGTGTCGGCTCCCTGCGCAGGGAGCCGACGCA
>JBDTAU010000244.1:0-2857 GCA_039924465.1 Dermatophilaceae bacterium | reverse complement strand
GTATCTTCCTCGCTGCCGTCGTCGCCCTCGTGGCGCACCTGCCACAGCCCCGACCGGCGCTCGGCCTCGAGCTCCTCCTGGGTCGCTGCGCGGGCGGCATACCGGTCCTTCTGGGCCTCCCGCTTCTGCTCCCGGGTGGGCCGGTGGCTCTCGTGCAGCCGCAGGTCGGTCCCCCGCTCCCCCAGCAGCTCCGAGCCGGCCTGCACGGTCGGCTCCCAGTCGAAGACGACGGCGTTGTCGGCCGAGCCGATGACGACCATGTCGCCAGCCACCGCCCCGACCTTGAAGAGCTGGTCCTCGATGCCCAGTCGAGCAAGCCGGTCCGCGAGGTAGCCCACCGCCTCGTCATTGGAGAAGTCGGTCTGGCGCACCCACCGAGTCGGTCGGTCACCGACCACCCGGAAGAAGTCACCGTCAGGGCCGTGCTCCTTGACCACCTCGAAGCCGGTGTCATCCACCGAGCGAGGACGCAGCACCATCCGCGGCGGCACCACGGCCTCGAGCTCGGCGCGCGCCGTCTCGACGTGCCGGGCCATCGCGAAGGTCAGCTCCCGCAGGCCCTGGTGGGCGACCGCAGAGACGATGAACACCTCGACGCCCCGGGCCTCGAGGTCGGGCTTGACCAACTCGGCCAGCTCACGAGCCTCGGGCACGTCGGCCTTGTTCAGCACCACGATCCGGGTGCGCTCCGCGAGGGGCCGCCCGCCCAGCTCGGCATCAGGGACATAGAGCGAGAGCTCGTTCTCGATGACGTCGAGATCGGTCATCGGGTCACGCCCCGGCTCGAGGGTGGCGCAGTCGATGACGTGGACCAGGACCGAGCACCGCTCGACGTGCCGCAGGAACTCCAGCCCGAGCCCCTTGCCCTCGTGGGCGCCGGGAATGAGTCCGGGCACGTCGGCCACGGTGAACCGGTGCTCTCCGGCCGTCACCACGCCGAGGTTGGGCACCAGCGTCGTGAACGGGTAGTCGGCGATCTTGGGCCGGGCCGCCGACAGCACCGAGACGAGCGAGGACTTCCCGGCGCTCGGGAAGCCGATCAGCGCCACGTCGGCGAGCGACTTGAGCTCGAGGACGACGTCGATCTCCTCGCCGGGCTCACCGAGCAGGGCGAAGCCGGGAGCCTTGCGCCGGGCGGAGGACAACGCCTTGTTGCCGAGACCGCCACGACCACCGGCGGCGATGACGTGTTCGGTGCCCGCACCGAGGAGGTCGATCAGGATCCTCCCGCCGCTGTCCTTGACGACGGTGCCCTCGGGCACCCGCAGCACCAGGTCTGCGCCCTCGGCGCCGTTGCACTCGTCACCGCCGCCCGGCTTGCCGCTCTCGGCCTTGCGGTGCGGGTTGCGGTGATAGTCGAGCAGCGTCGTGGACTGGGGGTCGACCTGGAGGATGACCGACCCGCCACGGCCACCGTTGCCGCCGTCCGGACCGCCGAGCGGCTTGAACTTCTCACGCTTGACGGACGCGACACCGTGCCCCCCGGAGCCACCGCTCAGGTGGAGCACCACGCGGTCGACGAAGTTCACAGCCATGTCAGGTCACTCTTCCAGATCAAGGGAGGCTCGGCGGCATACGGCCAGGTCGGCTCCAGTGGAGCGCGAGGTCGTAGGCCGCGGAGCCCGGTCACAAACTGAAGGGACGGGCCGCGCAGGCCCGCCCCTCCAGAACAAACTCAGTGTGTGATCTCGGGGATCACGTGGCGTCAGCGGTCTCCGGCTGCTCGATGTTGACCGTCTTGCGGCCGCGCTTGGTGCCGAACTTCACGGCGCCGGCCACGAGGGCGAACAACGTGTCGTCCTTGCCGCGACCGACACCAGCTCCCGGGTGGAAGTGCGTGCCACGCTGGCGGACGATGATCTCGCCGGCGTTGACGGTCTGGCCGCCGAAGCGCTTGACTCCGAGGAACTGTGAGTTCGAGTCGCGACCGTTGCGGGACGAGGACGCACCCTTTTTGTGTGCCATGTCAGTACTCCTTCTGAGGTGTGTGAGTCGTCAGCCGTCGATCACGCGTTGATCGCGGTGATCTTGACCTGGGTCAACGGCTGGCGGTGACCCTGGCGCCTGCGGTAGCCGGTCTTGTTCTTGAACTTCATGATGACGATCTTGGGGCCCTTGGCGGCCTTGACCACCTCGGCCTGGACCGACACCTTGGACAACTTGTCGGCATCGGACGTGACGGTGGCACCGTCAACGAGGAGCAACGGCGTCAACTCGAGGGAATCACCGGGCTGGCCCTTCACCTTGTCGACGAGCAGGACATCGCCCACCGAAACCTTTTCCTGGCGACCGCCAGCGCGAACAATCGCGTACACAGTGAAACTCACTCTCTCATCAGGATGTGGCAGCCGCTTTCCGGAACCGGCCCGTCAACACGGGCACGGTGGGCGCACCGTGGGTCAACGATACCGGGCCGAGGCCACGATCAACAAACTGGGGTCACTGCGTCTCCGGGCTGGCCTCTCCAGACGGCTCCGCGGACAACTCCACCGGGGCGTCGACGTGGGTCGGGGGTCCAGCGGGAGCCATGACCCGGCCACGGCGCCGACGCGGTCGTGCGACCGGCGCCTGGTCCTCGTGCACGGGAGCAGCCTCCTCGGGCGCCGGGGCCACCTCAGCCACCGGGGTGGGCGAGGCGTCCGGCACGTCGGACTCGACCTCCGCGTCGGACTCGACCTCCGCGTCGGGTTCAGCCGTCGCGGCGGGCTCGGCCGCGGCCTGAGCGGCCACCACGTCGCGCCCCGCCGGAGCGCTGTCCTGCTGGGGAGTCGGTTCCGTCACCACGTTCTCGGCCGCCGAGGTCTCTGGCACCGAGGTCTCTGGCGCCGAGGTCTCTGGCACCGAGGTCTCTGGCGCC
>JBDTAU010000243.1:0-5625 GCA_039924465.1 Dermatophilaceae bacterium | reverse complement strand
GATGGGCAGCGACTGCTCGGTGTCGACGGCTTTGTCAACGACGGCGCTGAACAGCGGGTCGAGGTGAGCGGCATCCGTCAGTTCAAGCGGGAGCACCCCGACCTCGGCACCGAGCTGTGCCGGCGCGACCCGGCCACCGGCCACGTGGGCGAGGAGTTGGCCGCCGAGGCAGAGCCCGAGGAGTGGCACCTCGTGGTCCAGGCACGTTCGGATGAGGCGACGGACCGCAGGGAGCCAGGGGGCCACCTCGTCATCGACGGGGCCGGGGGTGCCGCCGAGGACGAGGACGCCGTCGTAGCCGTCGGCCGTGGCCGGGATCGGGACGCCGCGCTCGGGACCAACGGTGTCGTGGGTGGCCCCGGCAGCGGCCATGCGCTCGCCGAACAGTCCGGCCCCGGCGTCGGGCTCGTGCTCGACGACCAGGATCCGGGGAGGCGCGCTCATGTGAGGGTGATCCGGATCCCGGCCCGCGGCTTGCGCTTGACCAGCCGCCGACTCAGTTTCTCGACGCCACCGCTCAGGCCGTCGCCGACGCGCGCCAGCAGGTACTTCTCGCCCATCACCTGCTTCACCGCCGCCACCTCGGTAGCCCCGCGGACCACGCGCGCGGTGCCGGTCCACACGGGGGCGCTGTCGGCGACAGTGCCCCGAATGTCGCAGGGCCGTAGCTCGACGTTGGGATTGTTGCGCAGCCGCTTGGTCTTGCCGGCGCCGTCCACGGAGATGACGAGGAGCTCGTCTCCGTCCCGGGCGATCCACACCGGTGTCGCGACGGGGTCCCCGCTCCGCCGGAAGGTGGTCAGGGAGACGTAGGTCTGCTCGGCCACGAGGTCGAGAGCGTTCGAGGAGTCAGCCACGCCGTCAGCCTACGGGCAGCCCAGTCGAGTGACCCCCGTCGTCCACAGCCCGCCCCGTCGAGTGGCCCCGTGGTCAGTGGCCGGCCCGATCGAGCGCCTCGGTCGTGAGCCGCCGACCCAGCTCGATCATCTCTGCCGCCCGGTGGAAGTCGAGGGTCCGGACGGCGTTGGCGGGCACCTTGATGAGCACGTCGGGTGGGTTGGCGGCCATCCGGTAGCGGGTGATCAGCGACGACATCGTGTCGAAGGACAGGTTGAGCAACTCGATGAGGCCGACGTCGAGGGTGGCTGTCTGTGCTGCCGGCTCCGGTTCCTGGGGCACCGCTACTGGGTCGGGAGGTGGGGTGGTCGTCTGCCCCGCGGCAGGGGGGAGGTCCCTGCTGGCAGTCGGATCGTGAGTCGAGTCCGCGAGGGGATGGGCCGAGTCCGGGCTGTCCTTGGCCCGGGTCGAGCTGAAGCGGTGCGTGATGGCCCGGACGGCCTCGGACTCCAGGACCCCGGCCTTGCTGCGGCGCAGGCGGCCGGCGAGCTCCTCGAACGCCCGGGGCTCCGAGGACTCCTTGACCGGGCTCGCTGCGGCACCGGGGATCCGGTCCCCGGTCAGGGAGACGGCGACGGTGAGATCCGCGGAGGCCACTGACGTCGGCTCGATCGGGACCGGGTTCATCAGTCCGCCGTCGACGAGCAGGCGACCGTTGAACATGACCGGGGTGATGAAGCCCGGGAGGGCGATCGAGGCTCGGATCGCCTGGTCGAGCGGACCGCGCTGGAACCACACCTCGCGACGTGCGTGCAGGTCGGTGGCGACGGCAGTGAACGGGATAGGCAGGTCCTCGATCGCTACACCATCAAGGATCTCGCTGACCTTGGCAAGGACGCGCTCAGCGCGGATGGCGCCCGGCGCCGAGAACGTGAGGTCGAGCAACCGCCACACCTCACGCTGGGTCAGCCCGAGCGACCACTCCGTGTAGGTGTCGAGCTTGCCGGCGGCAGCGATCCCACCGACGAGCGCCCCCATCGACGTCCCCGCGATGGTCACGACCTCGAAGCCGCGCTCCTCCAGCACCTGCAGCACCCCGATGTGGGCGTAGCCCCGGGCGCCACCGGAGCCGAGGGAGAGCGCAACGCGTTTGCCGTGGACCACGGTTGTGACCCTAACCTCTCGCCGTGAGCGATCGGCTAACTCGACGCCGGGGGCAGTCGGTGGGCGAGGAACTCCTCGGTCCGGGTCCACGCGAGCCCAGAGGCCTCGGCCTGGAACCACGGACCGTCGTCGTTGTCGAAGGCGTGGTTCGCTCCCTCGTAGGTGACGAAGGTCGTCGCTGGCTGCCGGGTCACCACGTCCTCGACGTGCGCGACGTCCTCGGCCGCGATGAACTCGTCGGCTCGACCGAAGTGGTGCAGGCTCGGGGCGGTGACCTCGAGGTGGTCCACCAGCCCCGGGAGCGCGGATCCGTAGTAGCTGACCAGCGCATCGACCGGCTGGCTGCCCTCCTGCGACTCCAGTGCGGCAGCGACGTTGTAGGCGAGCCCGCCACCGAAACAGAAGCCGATCAGACCCACCCCGCCGCTCACGTCGTCGCGTCCACGCAGGGCCGAGACGGTGGCCACCCCGTCGGTGACGGCCGCCTCCCAGTCGAGCCCCCCGGCCCGTGCCATCCCCTCCTGAAGCGCGCTCGGCCCCTCGATCGGCTCGGCGGCGGCAGGCCCGAGGCGCCAATAGATCGCCGGAGCGAGGACAACGTAGCCCAGGGCAGCCAACTGGTGTCCGCGTCGCTGGATGTAATCGCTGACGCCGAAGATCTCCTGCATCAGCGCGATCCCGGGTCCGGTGCCCCCCGGTGGCAACCAGAGGTGGGCTGGCATGTCGCCGTCGCCGGTGGGAATGGTCACTCGCTCGCTCATCCCTGAAGTATGCCGACACCGGCATCCTCTCGGGCAGGACCGCACGCCGAGGTTGCGGGACCCGCAGGACGTGGTGCGGCCGCGGCAGTTGAGATTCCCGGAGATCGTGTTCGTCACGATCTCCATTCCGTCGGAGGTGATGGTGCCGGGCTCGTAGGCAACCGCGGTGTTCCCCCTGAGGGTGACGTTGCTGCCGACCTGATTGCAGATGACGCCCATCCAGCAACCGCTCCAGCCCTGCACGGTGATGGACCCCGCGACGATGTTGTCCTTGAGGGCCGGGTTGATGCCATCGTTGATCAGGCAATCGTGTTGTGCGGTGTAGCCGCCGCCGCCGGTCGAGAGGACGTTCCCGTTGACGGTCGAGCAGAGGATCTTGACACTCAGCGCTCCGCGGGCCACGACGTTGCCGTTGATCACGGACGTCGCCTGCACGTCAGGGCCACACCCCTCGTTTGGATGTCCGAAAGCGAACACCCCGCCGTTCTTGACGGAGACGTTGCCATTGACCGTCACCTCTTCCCCGACGGTGCACGGACCGGTGACGACAAGGTTGCTGTAGGTCCCGGTCAACGCCCCCCAGTGCACGTGGTGACCGACGGTGGAGCGGCTTGGGCGGGTAGTGCCCACGCCAGTGCCAACGCTCCAGCGGACGCCGAGACACTGAGTAGTCGTGCCACTCTGCTCGGGCGCAATCGATTCAACTTCATGAACCTTTCCTCACAAACTGATCTGGCCCCCGGCCGACTGGTCGTGGGCTCCCCACGAAGGCGTCGATCCTGGCCTCCCCGACCAGTTCGCGACGCGCCGTCCTCAACGTCTTGGCCTACACCCCTAGGAGCCAAGCCGCAGCGACTTCAACAAAATTGATGGTCTGGCGTGATGGGTTAGGTCTGGTTCCGACGGATTTGTCCGAGCGTCGAGGCGAGACGCCGGGGTCAAGGGAACCCCTGGGCGGTATGCCGTTGAGCCAGCTTGACGGCATACCGCCGGGGGGTATCTCGGGTCGGGTCGACTGCAGCGTTCCCCTGCTGCTTTGTGACAGAGCAAAGTGAATGGGGAGACGTGTGGGCGCCTGCTCGCCCAGGTCACGACAGGCCGTCGGCGCGCTGGGACGGTGGGCTAGAAAAGCCGGGGACTGGGACTCATGATTTCGGGGTTTCGTTGCAGTGCAGGTGAATTAGCCGGATTGGGAGGGTCGAGTGGGGGCGGGATGGTGGCGCGCTGACGCTGGTGACGGAGGTGCGACGGAGAGCGAGCCACGTCGCAGTTCGGACGCCGACGATCATGGGGCAAATTCCTACTCGTCAGGAACCGCCTGACAAAGCGGGACCTTGGTCCTACTGTGAGAAACGCGACAGTCATCACGGCTTCACCCGGACCTCCACGCCCGCGGCCGAGATGCTCATCGCTGGGGCGACATGGCAACGCAAGGACGCGCTGGGGGCTGGTCGAGGGGTAACACCCTTGTCACCAGCCTTGCCGCGCGCCTCCTCACCGGCCTCACGGCCTTCGCGATGGCGATCACGTTGACCGGCGGTACCTCCACGGCCGCCGGTCTGGCCAGCACCCCAATCGTGGAGCAAACCGCGTCCGCGCCCGCAGCAGCACCGCCCATCGCGACGCCTGCCTTCGACAGCAGCGGTGTCGTGGCCATCGTCAAGTGGTTCCAGAAGGTCGACGCCTACGTGGGGGATCTCGACCTCGCCCGACAAGGCGTGCAGCTCGGTCACGACGGTGCACAGGCCCTGGTCGACGTCGCCAACCAGCAGATCACCCAGGCCAATGCGGCTCGATCCGGCGCGGTAACGACCAGCTCTGGAGCGGTCTCGTCGGGGATCGGGTCGTCGAATGGGGTTGCTGCGGCGGCTGGTTCGGTTGGCACTCAAGCGGGCTCAGGCAGACAACTGACCACCGGCGCATCGCCGATTGCCGGCACGTCGCCGGGAACCCCCTCCTCGCAGGGGCCAGCTACTGGCCAGCCCGGAGTCACGGGGGGGACCGGCTCGTCCGTCCCGACGACGTCGGCGACGACCCCACCGGGCAGCACCGGGTCGCAGATGACGTGTGTCCGTTCGGCAGACGGGAACTCGGTCACGTGCAGCTCAGGGACCACGTCGACCCCCAGCGCGACGAACGCCCCGGCATCCGCCGAGACGACGACGACCGGCACGCCGACACCGGCTGCCACAACGACCACCCAGGCGCCTGCCCCGACCGAATCCTCCACGCCGACAGACGCGCCGAGTGAGACGCCAACCGGCACCGCGACGACCAGTGCTCCGGAGTTGCTCACTGCAGCCTCGGCTCCCGCCACCCCGGTGGGGCCCGAGGCGGCACTGACGTCGGGCCAACTGGCCAGCGCCGTCTCCGCGGCCAAGGCGGAGTGGATCGCGGCCTACCCGTCCGCGGACTTCACCGGGCTCTCCTTCCAGGTCCGGGACCTCCCCGGACTGACCCTCGGCACCGAGCAGTCCGGCGCCATCTCGATCGACGTCGACGCGGCCGGCTGGGGTTGGGGCAGCGGCGGGATGAGCCTCAACACGGCCGTCCGTCACGAACTCGGCCACGTCCTCGGACTCGGCCACTCGACCTCCGGCCTGATGAGCCCCACCCTGGCCGCGGGTCAGAGTTACCCGGTGGACGCCTCGTCGCTGCCCAAGCCAGTTCCGGCACCCGCTCCGTCGCCGTCGACCTCCTCCGCGCCGGCACCGGCGCCGACCGCCACGAGCGACCCTGCTCCGACCGCCGCTGTGGCCACGACGGACACTGGCACTCCGGCGCCGACAGCCACGAGTGACTCTGCTCCGACCACTGATGCGGCCACCCCGGCCACGACGGACACTGGCACTCCGGCGCCGAC
>JBDTAU010000242.1:0-5902 GCA_039924465.1 Dermatophilaceae bacterium | reverse complement strand
CCCCGAGGCGTTCCTGCCGGTCCTCGGAGCAGCCGACGACGCGGTGGTCATCTCGTGGGCGCTGCGCGTCTTCATCGAGGAGACCGACCGGTTCCTGGCCTGGGAGCTGGGTCAGGGCCTGCGCCGGGGCACCGTGCCGGTGCGGTGGGCCGGGGCGAGCACTGAGGCAACAGTGCTGGTGCCGACGACGACCGCCGACACGGTGGCCCCCGCTGGGGTGCCGGCAGGTGGGGTGCCGGCAGCTGGGGTGCCAGCAGCTGGGGTCGGCCAAGGACGAGCGGCCTCGAGTGTCCGAGCGACTGCCGGGAACGCGAAGGGTGTGGTGCGCGACGCCGCGACCACGTATGTCTTCGAGTCGGTGCGCAAGCGGTTCGAACGCTGACTGGGTCGGGCCTGACCTGACCTGACCTGACCTGACCTGGCGGTCCGTCAGTCCAACCGACCGGCGCTTGTCCACACCCCCCGGTGCTGATCGTGGTTGTCCACAGCCCGGCTCGACCCGCTGGCCGGGGCCGTCGTGTGCCACGAGGCTCGGCTCATGCAGAAACTATCCATCTCCGGGCCAGCCGAGTTGCTGGCGATCATCCCCTACCAACTGGGCTTCGTCCCCACCCGCAGCGTGGTCCTCGTGAGTTTCCACGACAGATGCCTGGGACTCGTGGCGCGCCTCGACATCCCGCCATCGGAGCTGGTGTCAGACGCGGCCGGGCAATTGCTCGAGGTGGTGCAGCGCGAGGCGCCGAGCTCGGCGGTCCTCGTCGGGTTCGAGCAGGATCCGGGGGAGTCGAGGGAGTTGCTCGATGCACTCACCACGCTCCTCGACGACGAGGGGATCGTTCTCCGACAACAGCTCGTCGTGCGCGGGGGTCGCTGGTACTGCGCGGATGCGTGCGGCACCTGTCCTACCGAGGGGGAGCCGATGCCAGAGTGCCCGGACGTTCCAGCGGTGGCTGGCTACGTGGCTCTGGGCCGATCGGTGCTGCCCAGCCGGGAGGCCGTGGAGGACCTGTTCGCCGTGAGCGACGACGCGGAGCAGGAGGTGGTCTTGGCCATCGACGACTTCGTCGAGGAGTTGGTGCTGGCCAAGCTGCGTGAGGATGGGCCGCGTGGGGCCTCCCAGCGTCGGGCCGGGCAGTGTGCGGACGGGCAATCTGCGGACGGGCAGCGTGGGGGTGCGGTGGGCGGGGGTGCGCGGCCGGCCGTCGGCCGGTCCGACCACGACGCGCTGGTGCACGGCTCGTTCGAGGCCTGGTCCCGACTCATGCGAGGCGACTTCGACCCCGACCTGCCCGCAGCGCAGCTCCCGGCGCTCTTGGGCGGCCTGCGTGACGTCCACGTCCGCGATGCGATCATCGCGTGGCTGAGTCCGACCACCCTCGCCCTCGAGGAGCTCCCACCTCGGGTGGTGGAGGCGCTGGCGGAGCACGTTGATCTGCCGGGCCGCGCGGAACGGTCAGCAGCCGAACCGTCCTGGTTCGGCACCGACGAGCGCGACCTGATCCAGACCCGCCTCGAGTTGCTCTGTCGCCATTCACCCGACGAGCACGCGGCCCCAATCCTGGGCATTGCGGCCAGCTTCGCCTGGGCGAACGGCAACGGGGCCCGTGCCTCGGCTGCACTCGACCGAGCCTTCGAGGTCGAGCCCCAGCACCGCCTGTGCCACCTGCTGCGACAGATGGTGGATCACGGGATCAGGTCGGGGCAGCGATCGGCCTGAGCGGGTGCGCTCATCGCCGGCCGGGCCGGCAGTGGCGGACGACCCGTGCGTTGAGGCTCCGGCAGGGGTCCGAGGTGTGGGCTCGGGGCGGGAGCCCGGGGGGTGGGCTCGGAGTGAGGAGTCCGAGGGGTGGGATCGGAGTGAGGAGTCCGAGGTGTGGGATCGGTATGGGAGGTCGGCGTTGCCTTTGGGTATTGTGGGTCAAGGTCATGAGTGCCAGTGACAAGCCCCGGCTCGCTGGTCGGCAACCCTCCTCTGCGGTGGGGTGCTCCGGGTGACGACCTGGCCGCATCTGGACCGGTGTGGCAAGCGCGAGCCGAGGAGCCACCTCTATGACACTCACCTACGGGAACCCCGCTGCTCGATCCGCGGGCCAGGACACGACGCGATCGATCCGCTCGACCCCGTTCAGTGCTTCACCACGAGCCTCACAACCAACCCCACAACCAGCCCCACGAGCCTCTGACGAGCTGCCGGAAATTCCAGACGTGGTTCCGGAGTCGCCGGGCGCGGCGTCGATCTCCTCGCTCTCGAGCGCCCGGGCACGCCGGAGCGAGCGGCGCGACACCGCCGTGACTGGCCCCGCAACCAGCGCCTGGCGGGAGGGGGACGCCCCCGGCAACCGGCAGTTCGCGAAGATCGGGGACCTCGTCCTCGAGCGTGGCTGCGTCCTTCCGGGGGTGACCGTGGCCTACGAGACCTGGGGCACGCTCAACGACGCGCGTGACAACGTGATCGTGGTCGAGCACGCCCTGACGGGTGACAGCCATGTCGTCGGTCCGGCCGGCGAGGGCCACCCCTCACCGGGTTGGTGGAACTCCCTGATCGGCCCCGACCACCCCGTCAACGGTGATCACTGGTTCGTCATCTCCAGCAACGTGCTCGGTGGCTGCCAAGGGACCACGGGTCCGGCGAGCGATGCTCCCGACGGCCGGCCGTGGGGGAGCCGCTTCCCGAGCATCACCATCCGTGATCAGGTCGCGGCCGAGGCGGCCCTGCTCGACGCGCTGGGCATCCCCACCATCGCTGCCGTCGTCGGCGGGTCCATGGGCGGCATGCGTGCCATCGAGTGGGCGGTCAGCTACCCCGAACGGGTCAAGCGATGCCTCGTCCTGGCCAGTACCGGCTACGCCTCGGCTGACCAGATCGCCTGGTGCCAGCCGCAGTTGATGGCGATCCGCAACGATCCGGACTTCGCCGGTGGCGACTACTACGGGTCAGGACGCACGCCTGAGGTCGGCCTCGGGATCGCCAGACGGATCGCGCACATCACTTATCGCACGGAGACCGAGCTGGGCGACCGCTTCGGCCGCGCTGCGCAGGACGGTGAGGATCCCGACCTGCCGTTGGTCCGGGGCCGCTTCGCGGTCGAGAGCTATCTCGACCATCACGCAGGCAAGTTGGCGAACCGCTTTGACGCCAACTCCTACATCATCCTCACCGAGGCGATGAACACCCACGACGTGGGCCGTGGCCGCGGCGGCCTCGAGGCTGCCCTGGCCAGAGTCACGGCACAGTGCACCGTGGTCTCGGTCGACACCGACCGGCTCTATCCACCGCGGCTGTCCGACGAACTCGCAGCGCTGCTCCCCGGTGCGACACGAGCCGCGATCCGATCGGACTTCGGGCACGACGGCTTCCTGATCGAGGAGGACCAGGTCGGGAAGATCATTCGGGCCACACTCGACACCCGGGTGACCGACTGACCCACCCGGTGTCGCCAGCGCGAGGCCGCAGTGGATGATCATCCGGGAAGAGCGCGCGCGGGGACGTCTCCGTGACTGCGTGTTTTCGGGTAGTTTCACACCACAGGTTCACCGTCACTACAGGAGGTCCGTCAAGTGGCCATTGTCGTCGGATACGTCGCCACCAAGGAAGGACGCGCGGCACTCAAACGAGCTGCCGAGGAGTGCGTCCTTCGCCAGACCAAGCTCATCGTCATCAGTTCACACCGGGGCGGTAGGGACTTCGACGCGGATGAGGCGATCCGCTTCGAAGCCGAGTTGAGCCGGGTCCAGAGCGTCCTCGAGGAGAAGGGCCTCGAACACGAGGTTCGTCAACTGGTGCGGGGCAACGATCCGGCAGATGACCTCATCGCCGTGGCCGAGGAGGCTGCGGCCGACTTCATCGTCATCGGCCTGCGGCGCCGCAGCCCGGTCGGCAAACTCTTTCTCGGCTCCAACGCCCAGCGCATCCTGCTCGACGCCAGTTGCCCCGTGCTGGCCGTCAAGGCTGACTGAGACTCCAGCGCACCCGAGGACCCGGCGAAGGTTGGGTTTCTCGGGTGGCGCCAGGGCCTCGGAGGGTGGACGTTTCGCGCGAAGGCGGGTTGACGTTTTATAATGTCTACACACCCGGATCGCAAGAGGGCGAAAGAGAGGTCGGCGCAGGGGGCCGACTCCAACAGCCCGAGCATTTCCGGATCGATCCCCGTCTCTCACTCGTTGAGATGATGCATGCCTCGTTTTGGCGTGCCCGTCCGCGAACCCACCGCCCGACGAAAGGCGACTTCAAGCGTGCCGAAGGCCACATCCACCGAAGCTCCAACCACCCTGCCCAAGGCCTTCCAGCACCCTCAGGTCATGGACCTGCTCGTCAAGGGGCGTGCCTCGGGGAGCGTCACGGGGGTCGACGTCGCCCGGGTTCAGGAAGATGCGGGCCTCACCCTGCGTCAGATGAAACCGATCCTGACCACCCTCGAGGCGCATGACGTCGTGATCGTCGTCGAGGAGATTGCTACGACGACCCGCAGCAGGACCGCAACGAAACCCCGAAACGGGACCAAGGGAGGCACCGTGGCCGCCACGAAGAAGACCACCGCTCAGACGGCAGCAGCAAAGACCGCAACCGCGGCGAAGGCTGCGCCGGCAACAAAGACCGCTGCCACCAAGGCCGCCGCCACGAAGACGGCGTCGAAGGCGGCTGCGACCACGACGGCCGCGATGACCACTGCAGCAAAGACCGCCGCATCGAAGACGGCCCCGGCCGCGAAGACCACTGCAGCCAAGGCCGCCGCAACGAAGACGGCCCCGGCCGCAAAGACCGCTGCTGCGAAGGCCGCACCGGCCACGAAGGCCGCCACCACCAAGGCCGCCGCAACGAAGACGGCGTCGAAGGCCGCTGCGACCACGACGGCCGCGAAGACCACTGCCGCAAAGACCGCCGCATCGAAGACGGCCCCGGCCGCGAAGACCGCTGCCGGGAAGGCGGCCGCGACCAAGACGGCGGCGAAGAAGGCCACGACGACGGCGGACGTCGCTGAGGCCGCCGCCGCGCCGGTGGCTCGCAAGCGGGCGGCTGCCACGAAGACCACGACGAAGTCTGCGGCGAAGAAGGCTGCCGCCGCTCAGAGGTCCTCAGAGGACGCAGCCGACGGGGTCCCCGAGGAAGACGACGAGGACGACGAGGACACCGACAAGGCAGGGACTGGCACCAAGACGGAGGCCGAGCCGGCCTCCGAGCAGTCCGGCTTCGTCATCCGCGACGACGACGAGGACGACGCGCCGGCCCAGCAGGTCGTCACTGCCGGTGCGACTGCTGACCCGGTCAAGGACTACCTCAAGCAGATCGGCAAGGTGGCGCTGCTCAACGCCGAGCAGGAGGTGGACCTGGCCAAGCGGATCGAGGCGGGCCTCTTCGCGGAGGAGAAGCTCAACGCCGAGGGCAAGATCGAGATGAAGGTCAAGCGCGAACTGTGGTGGATCGCCCAGGACGGCAAGAAGGCCAAGAACCACCTGCTCGAGGCCAACCTGCGTCTCGTGGTCTCGCTGGCCAAGCGCTACACCGGTCGCGGCATGCTCTTCCTCGACCTGATCCAGGAGGGAAACCTCGGCCTGATCCGTGCCGTCGAGAAGTTCGACTACACCAAGGGTTACAAGTTCTCGACCTATGCGACCTGGTGGATCCGGCAGGCCATCACCCGGGCCATGGCCGACCAGGCCCGCACGATCCGCATCCCGGTGCACATGGTCGAGGTCATCAACAAGTTGGCCCGCGTCCAGCGCCAGATGCTGCAGGACCTCGGTCGCGAGCCCACCCCGGAGGAGCTGGCCAAGGAGCTGGACATGACCCCCGAAAAGGTGGTCGAGGTCCAGAAGTACGGTCGCGAGCCGATCTCCCTCCACACGCCCCTGGGCGAGGACGGCGACAGCGAGTTCGGGGACCTCATCGAGGACTCCGAGGCCG
>JBDTAU010000241.1:0-3675 GCA_039924465.1 Dermatophilaceae bacterium | reverse complement strand
GTCCGAGGAGG
Source organism: Dermatophilaceae bacterium (assembly GCA_039924465.1). Classification (GTDB taxonomy): domain Bacteria; phylum Actinomycetota; class Actinomycetes; order Actinomycetales; family Dermatophilaceae; genus JAKDLQ01. Next base: position 3,664 of record JBDTAU010000241.1, on the reverse strand, counting down.
AAGGCCGCCTCCTTCGCGAGCGTCTTGGTCAGGCCGAGCATCCCGGCCTTGGAGGCGGCGTAGTTGGCCTGGCCGATGTTTCCGGTCTCACCGATGACCGAGGAGACGAAGATGATACGACCGGTCCCGCGTTCGAGCATGTGCTCAAGGGCGGGTTGCGCCATGTAGAACGACCCAGACAGGTTCACCGCGAGAACCGTGTTCCAGTCCTCCACCGACATCTTCATGGCCAACTTGTCAATGGTGATACCGGCGTTGTTGACCAGGATGTCGAGTCGACCGTGCTCGTCGAGGACCTCTTGAACCACCCGGCGGCAGTCCTCCGGCTTGGAGACGTTCCCCTGATGGACCGTCGCGCGACCCTCACGGGCGAACTCCTCCTCGAACTCCTGGAGAAACTGCTGGGCGCGCTTCTGGTTCCCGCTGTAACCGGCGGCAACGGAGGCTCCCTGGCTGGCCAAACTCCGACAGATCGCGGCTCCGATGCCGCGGGTTCCACCGGTGACCAACGCCACCCGACCGGAGAGCTTGTCACCAGCCATCGCCGTTGACCGTTCGTCAGACTTTGAGTCGAGGGTGCTCATTGTGTTGCCTCCAAGGTTCGTCACTGAACTCTCGTTGATCTTGTCAGGTCTGACCGACGTTTGACAGTCGGGATCGTGACCCGGGTCACGGGTCGGCCCTACACTTGCGGGATCACCGCTCGAGGTCCGGAGGCGTCAGTGTCCGATCGAATCCGCCATCTGGGCCTGCGCGACAAGATTATGACCGCCGACGAGGCAGCGGCGCTGATCGAGCCGGGGGACAACGTCGGCATGAGTGGCTTCACCGGTGCTGGTTATCCCAAGGTGGTCCCGCGGGCGCTCGCGGACCGGATCCACAGTTTCCGCACCCACGGGCACGACTTCCGGGTTGGGGTGTGGACCGGGGCGTCCACTGCACCCGAGCTCGACGGCGCGCTCGCCGAGGCTGACGGGATCGACCTGCGCCTTCCCTACCAGTCCGACCCGGTCAGCCGGGCCCGGATCAACGACGGTCGGATGGAGTACACCGACCTGCACCTGTCGCACGTCGCACAGATGGCCTGGGAGGGTTTTCTGGGCAAACTCAACGTCGCGCTGATCGAGGTGTCCGGGATCACCGAGGAGGGCCACCTGATCCCGAGTTCGTCGATCGGGAACAACAAGACGTGGATCGACATCGCCGACACGGTCATCCTCGAGGTCAACTCGTGGCAGCCCGAGGGTCTCACGGGGATGCACGACGTCTACTACGGCACGGCGCTGCCCCCGCACCGCAAGCCGGTCCTGATCCTCGAGCCGGGGGACCGGATCGGCGTGCCGCACTTCGTCTGCCCGCCGGAGAAGATCGTCGCCATCGTCGAGACGCACGCCCCCGACCGGAACTCCGCGTTCAAGGAGCTCGACCAGGACTCGATGACGATCGCCGGCCACTTCATCGAGTTCCTCGACGCCGAGGTGCGGGCCGGGCGGATGCCCCCGGGGCTGCTGCCGCTGCAGTCCGGGGTCGGCAACATCGCCAACGCCGTGCTGGCCGGGCTCGGGCAGAGCAGCCATCAGGGGCTGACGGCCTACACCGAGGTGCTGCAGGACAGCATGCTCGACCTGATCGAGTCGGGAACGATCGCCCTCGCGTCGGCGACCGCGTTCTCGCTATCGCCAGTGGGAATCGAACACTTCCTCAACCGAATCGACTTCTTCCGCGAGCGGATCATCCTGCGGCCCCAGGAGATCTCCAACCATCCCGAAGTGATCCGTCGGCTCGGGGTCATCGCCAGCAACGGGATGATCGAGGCCGACATCTACGGCAACGTCAACTCGACGCACATCATGGGATCACGGATCCAGAACGGCATCGGTGGCTCCGGCGACTTCGCCCGCAACGCGTTCGTGTCGACGTTCGTGACGCCGTCGACAGCCAAGGACGGAGCCTTGTCCTGCATCGTGCCGATGGTCTCCCACGTCGACCACACCGAACACGACGTCGACGTCATCATCACCGAACAGGGCCTGGCCGACCTGCGGGGCATGGCACCGCGCAAGCGGGCAGAGCGGATCATCGCCCGGTGCGCGCACCCGGACTACCGACCGATGCTCGAGGACTACACAGCTCGGGCCGCGCAGGGGGCCTGGGGTCAACACACGCCGCACCTGCTCTCCGAAGCGCTGAGCTGGCACCAGCGGTTCATGGAGACCGGCACGATGCGGCACCACTGAGCCTGTCTCTCCTCAGTCGGGGGTCGGGTGAGGCGGGGATCATCCTCCGGCTGTTCCACGGCGGGCGACCCGGCATGATGGCCTCGTGATCCACGCACGCTGCGACCTCTACTCCGAGGCTCTCGAGCTGAGCACGTCGATGACGGTCCTGCTCCCCCAAGCGACGACGACCCAGATCGGGATGGGCGGCACGGTGCGCGCGCATGGCACTCCGGTGCTCTACCTGCTCCACGGCCTGTCCGACGACGACACGGTGTGGCTCCGGCGCACGAGCATCGAGCGGTATGCCGCTGAGCTGGGTCTCGCGGTCGTCATGCCGCAGGTGCACCGCAGCTTCTACACCGACATGGAGCGGGGCGGCCGCTACTGGGAGTTCATCTCGGAGGAACTCCCCCGGATCGTCCACAGCTCATTCACCGTTTCCGATCGGCCTGAGGACACCTTCGTGGCCGGTTTGTCGATGGGCGGCTACGGGGCGATGAAGCTGGCACTGCGCCACCCGGACCGGTTCGCGGCTGCGGGATCACTCTCCGGTGTCCTCGACATCGGCGCGGCCGCACTCATCGAGGAGCTCCGCCCGTTGTTCACATCGATCTGGGGCGATCGCTCCCCCGCCGGCAGTGACGACGACCTGCTGCACCTGCTTGACACGGCCGAGGCGAAGCGGCTGCCACGACTCTGGGCGACGTGCGGCACCGAGGACGTGCTGCTCCCCCACCAGCAAGCCTTCGTCGCCGCGGCCCGGAGCCACGGAGTCGACCTCGTCGCGGACGAGCACCCCGGTGAGCACGAGTGGGGATTCTGGGACCAACACATCCAGCGCTTCCTGGAGTGGCTCCCGCTGCGCTGACACTCGGTTGCGTCCGGAACAGACCTTGATAGCCTCGAACCACCTATTCGGAGGTGACACACATGCTGGGTTTCATCGGTCTGCTTCTCGTGATCTGGTTGGTCTTCATCATTCTTGGGGCGGTCATCAAGGGCCTGTTCTGGCTGGCGATCATCGGCGCCGTCCTGTTCCTCGCGACGGCCGGCTACGGCTGGGTCAAGCGCGAGGTGCTCCGCAACTGATTTCGTCCCGCCGTGGGTGGTGCCGGTGACACTCCGCGGAGTGTCCCCGGCAGTCGGCGCGGCTCGATTCAGCGACCCCGCTGCCGCCGCGTGGATGATCGTCGCCCGTCCTACGCTGGCGTGATGAACCCGACCGTGGATCGGACCGCGCCGACACTCGCCGACGCTCGCGCGTCGTTCGCGAACTTCGCAGCGGAGTACACCGCCCTCCCGCTCTATCGTGCGATCTGTGCCGGCGCCGCCGGAGACGACGATGTCGCCGGCCTGATCCTGTCGGCTCCGTCCGGCCAGGCCCGCCCGGTCCTCCTCCTGGCTGCGTTGCATGACCTGGTGCTCAAGCAGCCGGAGTTGCCTGC
>JBDTAU010000240.1:0-3801 GCA_039924465.1 Dermatophilaceae bacterium | reverse complement strand
GTCGTACCGAGGTGACTGGGAGAGAGGTCCGCGCGTGCCGTCGACAGAGCTTCGGGACCAGAGGGGCAGTCTCGGCACGGTGCGCAACGCCGTGACGCTGCTGGAGCTGCTCGCTGAGGGTCCCGCTCACCAGCACCTCAGTGACCTTGCGGAACGGTCGCAGATGTCGGTGCCGACCGTGCACCGGTTGCTGCGCTCGCTCGTGCTCTCCGACCTCGTGGAGCAGGACCCCCGATCCTCGCGCTACGGACTGGGACCGGAGTTGGTGCGCCTGTCGCACCGGTATCTCGCGCGGTTGCCGATCATCGGCGCGGTCGCGCCCTACCTGACGCAACTGCGCGACCTGGTCGGGGGGACCATCCTCGTGCAGGTGATGGTCCGGTCCGCGCTGGTGACCCTCGATCGGGTCGACGGCTCGGAGGCCGGGCTCTATCGCGACGCCCATGCGGTCCGGCCCCCGCTGAGCACGGCGTCAGGTCGGTTGCTGCTGGCCCGCGGCGGCGACGCCGAGTGGCAGACGGCCCTGGAGCAGGCCGACCCGGCCGTCCGCGAGCTCGCTGAGGCCTCGCGAGCCCAGTGGGCCGGAGCGCCGTGGCTGGCTGTCGAGGGTGCTGCACCCGGGCTGCCGGGACACGTGGCGGTGGCGTTGGTCGACGCCCACGAGGTCGCGCTGGCCACGCTGGTGGCTGTGCTCCCCCACGACGCGAGTGACGACACGATCGCAGCCGTGGCCGGCCACCTGACGCGGGCCGGATCCGCCGCGGTGAGGATGCTCGGCAATGCCTGAAACTGCTTGGGTGCCAGACGGATCCGCGTGGGAGCGGGCGGCTGGCCTGGTCGACTGGGACCGGCCCTTCGAGACCCTGTGGAGGCCGGACGGGATCCGGTCGGAGTGGTTCGTCGGTGGACTGCTCAACGCCTCCACCAACTGCGTCGACCGACATGCAGCGGTCGACCCCGACCGGATCGCGATCCGCTGGGAGGGAGAGCCTGGCGACGAGCGGCTCATCACCTATGCCGAGCTGCTCGAGGAGGTCTCGACCCTCGCCCGGGCCCTGCGTGGCCTCGGTGTCGGCCCGGCTGACGTCGTCGCCCTGCACCTGGGTGGGGTGCCGGAGATCATCGTCGCGATGCTGGCCTGCGCCCGGATCGGGGCGGTCCATGCCATCCTCCCGACTCCCTTGCCGGGGGAGGCGCTGGCTGATCGGCTCGAAGGACTCGCGGCCAAGGTCCTGTTCACCCAGGACGGTGCCTGGCGACACGGGACCGTGCTCCCGCTCAAGGCCCGTGCGGACGAGGCCCTCACCGCGGTCGCCGGGATCGAGCACACGATCGTCGTGCGGCGGACCGGGATCGACGTCGCCTGGTTCGAGGGGGACCGGTGGTATCACGACCTCGTCGCCGGTGGCCGGTCCGGCTCCGCGCGGGCCGGCGGTGAGGCGGTGCCCCTGCCGAGTGACCACCCGCTCCTGCGGATGAACCTCGCCAACCGGGGCGGACGACCGGTGATCGTCACCCACGGGGCCGCGGGGCTGATCATCGCGGCCGCCACGATCCACGAGTGGGGCGTCGCGGACGGCGACACGTTCTGGTGTGCCGGCGACGTCTCCTGGCAGGGGGTGGCGACCCACGGCATCTACGGGCCGCTGGCGCGCGGTGCGACGACCGTCCTCTACGAGGGCACCCTCGACGTGCCCACCCACGCTCGGGCCTGGGAGATCATGCGCCGCCACGGCGTCACGACCTTGCTCACCACGCCATCGGTCCTGCGCACGATGCGCGGCTGGGCCGCTGCCCTGCCGGACACCGACGCCCCGGCGACGCTGCGTCGCATCGTCACGTTCGGCGAGTCGGCTGAGTCGCCGCTGCGCGAGTGGGCCGGCACGGGGCTCGGGCGGCCCCTGACGGTCGCTGACGGGTGGGGCCAGATCGAACTCGGCGGCATCGTCCACGTGGACCACCCGATCGAGCCGGACCTGCTGCCGTCGACGGGGCTCGCGGTCGTCGATGCCGAGGGTGGGGAGGTGCCCACCGGGCACGACGGCGAGCTCGTCCTGACCCGGGCGTGGGCCGGAGAGATGCTCCCGGCGACCGGTGCGGTGGCCGCCGCAACGGACGCCCACTGGACCACCAGGCCCGGGTGGTACGTGACCGGTGACCGGGTCCGTCGGGATGCGGCGGGGCGCCTCGAGTTCCTCGGGCGCACCGACGAGGTCGTCTCGCTGCACGGGCAACTCGTCTCGATCAGTGAGGTCAAGCAGGCCCTGCTCGACCACCCGTTCGTGCGGCAGGCCGATGTCATCGAGCGGCGTGACGCCCACGGCGCTCGCTACCTCGCTGCGGCGATCGTGCTCGACCACGAGCAGACGCCGGCTCAGGACCTGACGGTCATCGCAGCGGACCTGCACGGATCGGTCCGCGACAGCCTCGGGGGGCTGGCCCGGCCGCGGATGCTGGTCTTCGTCGACCACTTCGGGGACGAGTTGCGTGGCGACGAGCGTCGCCGCGCGCTGGCGGTCCTGCCGCTGAGCGACACCCCCGAGCCCAAGCGGGTGGCCTGGACCCAGATCCTGGCCGCTGCTGAGCACCTCACCGGCCCCTGAGGCCGGGGCGGGTGAAACGGGTGCGCGTCGGGTGAAGCGCGACTCCTAGACTGGCCCCCATGGTTTCCCCGCTCGTCGCGCTCACCCCGAAAGTACAGTCCGCGATCGCTGTTGCCCTGGGCGACGACCTGCGGGAGGTCGACCCGGTGCTGCGCCCGTCGCAGTTTGCCGACGTGCAGGTCAATGCGGCCCTCGCGCTGGCCAAGAAGGTCGGGATGGCACCGCGTGAGGTGGCGGCCAAGATCGTCGACGCGCTCGAGCTGGATGGGGTGTGTGACCGCATCGAGGTGAGCGGGCCGGGCTTCATCAACCTGACCTTCTCGAATGCGTGGCTCGCGTCCCTGCTGACCGACCTCGACGCGGACGAGCGGCTCGGGGTGCCGGTCGAGGATCGGCAGAACATCCCGATCGACTACTCGGCGCCCAACGTGGCCAAGGAGATGCACGTCGGCCACCTGCGCACGACGATCGTCGGCGATTCGCTGGCGCGCACCCTGGAGCACCTCGGCCACCACGTCATCCGGCAGAACCACGTCGGCGACTGGGGCACCCCTTTCGGCATGCTCATCGAGCACCTCCTCGAGGTCGGTGAGGACTCCGAGGAGGCCGGCCTGCTCGTCACCGACCCCAACGCCTTCTACCAGGCGGCCCGGGCGAAGTTCGACCAGGCGGAGAGGGCCGAGCCGGCCGGCAGCGCCGGGGACTTCAACACCCGGGCCCGGGCCCGCGTCGTCGCGCTGCAGGCCTCCGACCCCGAGACCCTGCGTCACTGGAACCAGCTCGTGGACCTGTCCAAGGCCTACTTCAACAAGGTCTACCGGACGCTCGGTGTGACCCTGACCGACGCCGACCTGGCGGGGGAGTCGAGCTACAACGACATGCTGGCGGGCGTGTGCCAGGAGCTGGAGGACCGCGGCATCGCGACGATGTCCAATGGCGCGCTCTGCGTCTTCCTGGACGGCTACACCGGCCGCGAGGGCCAGCCCGTGCCGCTCATCATCCGCAAGTCGGACGGTGGATACGGTTATGCGACAACCGATCTCGCGACCATCAAGTACCGGGTGGAGCAGCTCGAGGCGCACCGGGCGCTGTACGTCATCGGGGCCCCACAGGCCCTGCACCTCAACATGGTCTGGGACACCGCCCGCAAGGCTGGGTGGCTGCCCGACGACGTGACCCCGGTCCACATCCAGATCGG
>JBDTAU010000239.1:0-3482 GCA_039924465.1 Dermatophilaceae bacterium | reverse complement strand
CGTCAAGCTCTCCAAGGAGCTCGGCTTCCAGCTCATCTCGAGCCAGCCGCAGTACTCCATGCTCTGGCGCGTCATCGAGGACGAGGTCGTCCCCACGAGCCAGGAGCTCGGCCTCAGCCAGATCGTCTGGAGCCCCATCGCGCAGGGCGTGCTCACCGGCAAGTACCTGCCCGGGCAGGCGCCGCCGGCGGGTTCGCGGGCCACCGACGAGAAGGGTGGCGCCGACTTCGTGAAGCGCTTCCTGCGCGACGACGTCCTCGAGCGCGTCCAGGGGCTGAAGCCGGTCGCGGACGAGGCAGGGTTGAGCATGGCCCAGCTCGCCGTCGCCTGGGTCCTGCAGAATCCCAACGTCGCAGCCGCGCTCGTCGGTGCGTCGCGTCCCGAGCAGGTCGCCGAGAACGTCAAGGCGGCGGGCGTGAAGCTCGCCCCGGAGCTGATGGCCACCATCGACGAGGTGCTCGGCGACATCGTCGTGCACGACCCCGGCAAGACCGAGGAGCTCGCGCCCTCAGGCCGCGTCGCCTGACCTTCCATGCCGTAGGCCGCTGTGCGGGCGAGCGATCGCCGGCACAGCGGCATACGGGCTGGGTGTGGTGCCTCAGTCGATCCGGGCGATCGGCGCTCCCTGCCGGACGACGGCTTCCTCGGCCACGAGGAGGTGGATGACGCCACCGACCGGGGCGACGACCTCGGCTGCGACCTTGTCCACCTGCACCTCGGCAATGAGCTGGTCGGCAGCGACGGTGGCGGCGTCGCTGACGAACCACGTGGACAGGACCCCTTCAGCGTCGGGAGTCTCCTTCGACAGGGGCGGGAAGGCGACCTCCGTCATCGCGCCACCGACTGACGGATGGCCGCCTCGATGCGGTCGGGACGCGGCAGGACTGCATACTCGAGGCCGTGGGCGTAGGGGATCGGGACGTCGGGCACGGCGACCCGCTGGACCGGGACCTTGAGCAGGCTCGGGTCGTGGTCGGTGACCGTTGCGACCACCTCACCGGAGAGGCCGAAGGAGAGGTAGTCCTCGTCGACGATGACGAGCCGGCCGGTCTTGGCGACCGAGGTGAGGATCGCCTCGCGGTCGAGCGGGACGAGGCTGCGCAGGTCGAGGACCTCGACGTCGATCCCCTCGGGCGCCAGCTTTTCCGCGACATCGAGGGCGTGGTGCACCGACAGTGACAAGGTGACGACCGTGACGTCCGTCCCGGTTCGCGGGATGGCGGCCTTGCCGATCGGCACGATGTGCTCACCGCTCGGCACGTCTCCGATCGACCGGGCGTTCTTCGCCATCCACGGCAGGCCCATGATGCCCTTGTGGAACATGTAGACGACGGGGTTGTCGTCGCGGATCGCCGAGGTCATCAGGCCCTTGGCGTCGGCTGGGTTGCTCGGCACCACGACCTTCATCCCGGGGAGGTGGGCAAAGGTGCCCCACAGGCACTGCGAGTGCTGGGCGCCGTCCGAGTAGCCGCCGCCGACCGCCGTCGTCAGGACCATCGGGACCGTGACGTTGCCGCCCGACTCGTAGTGGATCTTGGCCATGTGGTTGTAGATCTGGTCGAGGCACACGCCCATGAAGTCGGCGAACATGAGCTCGACGATGGGGCGCATCCCCTCGACCGCCGCACCGATCCCGAGCCCGATGAAGGCCGTCTCGGAGATCGGGGTGTCGATGATCCGCTCGGGTCCGAAGCGGTCGAGCAGCCCGGTGGTCGAGCTGAAGATCCCCCCGTAGGGGCCGACGTCCTCGCCCATGTAGAAGACCGAGGGGTCGCGCTCCATCTCGTCGGCGATGGCCTCGACCATGGCCTTGGAGGTGGTGAGTCGGCTCGTCTGGGGTGCGGATGCGGCTGCGGTGGGGTTGGCGTCAGTGATGGTCATCATCGTCTCCTCAGGCGAACAGGTAAGAGGTGGCCGACTCGGGGTCGGGCAGGGGGCTGTCCTTGGCGAACATGATGGCGTCCTCGACCTTGGCGCTCGCCGCGTCGCGGATGGCGGTGATGGCGTCGTCGTCGAGCGCACCGGCCTCGCGCAGGAGGTGCTCGTAGCGGGGGATCGGGTCGCGGTTCGGCACCTCGGCGAGGTCGGTCCGGTAGCCCTGGGCGTCGCCCTCGAAGTGGCCCCAGAGCCGGAGGGTGTGCACCTCGAGGAGAGTGGGTCCCTCTCCGGCCCGCGCCCTGGCGACAGCCCGGCCCGCGGCGGCGTGGACGGCCTCGACGTCGTTCTCCTCGACCCGCTCGCCGGGCATGCCGTAGGCGGCGGCCCGGTCGGCGTTGGAGGGGATGGCGGTGGACATTGATCGCGGCACCGAGATGCCCCAGTCGTTGTCCTCTATGACGAAGACGACCGGGAGCGACCACAGGGCGGCGAGGTTGAGCGACTCGTGGAAGGGGCCTGCATTGGCCGCACCCTCACCCGCCACGGCGACGGCGATCCGGTCGGTCCCCTGGCGCTGGAACGCGAACGCCTGGCCCAGTGCTGCCGGGAAGCCCTCCGCGACGATCCCCGAGCAGGAGAAGTGGGTGGCCGGGTCGAACAGGTGCATGTGACCGCCGCGACCACGGCCGAGTCCGGTCTCTCGGCCGAAGATCTCGGCGGTCATGGGGCGCAGGTCCATGCCATGGGCGATCGCCAGGTGATGCGGTCGGTGGGTCGCCGTCAGGGCGTCGTCCGCGGTGAGGTGGGCGCAGACGCCGGCCGCGACCGGCTCCTGACCTGCCGACAGGTGCATCTCGCCTGGGATCAGGCCCTTGCCGATGTCGAAGCCGGGGCCCTTGTCCGCGTGGTACTCCCGCAGAATGGCCTCCTCGTAGGTCCGGCAGAGCACCATCGTCTCGTAGAGCCCGACCCTGACTGGGCCATCGAGCGGGGCATCGAGTTGGGCAGCTGGCGGGGCATCGACTGTGGGTGAGGCTTGGGTTTGCGTCGTCGTCATGACGACCTCCAGTCCCGGGGCTGCGGTGGGCAGACGCCGTGGACTGGACCACCGGAAGGCTCGTCCACAACCGGTACGGACGCCCCGCGGCCGACCGGCCACCTCCACCCTAGGCCGCGCTGCACCGGAGGTCCATGGAGTGAGCAGGCGATGAGGCCGTCCTTGGGCAGCTCGGGTCCCAGTCTCGCGCGGGAGCCCACGATCTCAGCCGTATGCCGCTGTGCCGGCGATCGCTCGCCAGCACAGCGGCATACGGTCTGGTTGGGGAAAGGCTGGTACGAATGGAGCTCAGTGACGCTGCAGCGTGCGCAGGTACTTCGCCGTCGGCGTGCCGACCCCGGTCACGGTGTCCCAGCCCCGGGCGGTCTTGAGGCTGGAGTCGTGGTCGAAGGTGCGGACCGTAGCCCTCGTGCCGGCGGCGTCGTTGAGGCCGTTGATGTAGTCGACCCGGACGTTGCCCGGATCGCCTTGCGGGGTGACGTCGAAGTAGACGCCCCTCTTGGCCAGCGAGTAGATGAGCGGGTTGGCGAAGCCGATCCGGTTGCCG
>JBDTAU010000238.1:0-7071 GCA_039924465.1 Dermatophilaceae bacterium | reverse complement strand
CGCCACCGGACGTTGCGCAAGGTGACGATGGCGGACCTCGAGGCGGCCGAGGTGACCTTCGAGCTGCTCATGGGCAACAACGTTGCCCCGCGCAAGGACTTCATCATCGAGTCCGCCCGAGACGTGGACCGACAACGCATCGACGCCTGACCGTTCGGGGCCACGACTGCTCCCGCGGCCGCCAAGCCCAAGCAGGCCGCACCGGATCCGAGGCGCGGGACGGGGACCGTGTCCGGGCCTCGCCCCCTACGATGGTCGTGCCGACGAGCCGATCGTGCGTCGGACATCGCCGAGAGGGGGACCGCAGTGGCGGGGGATGAGAACGCGACGCACACGCAGGCCTTGCAGGCGGCGACCTTCGAGGTGGCCGTCCCCGCAGGGCCTGTCCCGGAGCGACCTGCGCTGGACCACGATCGAGGAGGGCCCGGGGACCCCAGCACAGGACAGCCCGGGCAGCCCGACACGGGGCCGCCCAACACGGGGCTGCCCAACACCGGCGCGCCCGAGGACCCCTACCTCCGGCCCGACGAAATGGGTTGGGCCGGCGAAGCGATCGGCGCCGTCTCAGCGTCGTTCGCTGCCAAGGTGGTTGGCCAGACCCGGCTGCGCGAGTCGCTCCTGATCGCCTTGCTGACGGGGGGCCACATCCTGCTCGAGAGCGTCCCGGGACTGGCCAAGACCACCGCCGCCCAGGCGGTCGCAGAAGCCGTCAACGGCAGTTTTCACCGGATCCAGTGCACCCCGGACCTGCTCCCCAGTGACATCGTGGGGACGCAGGTCTACCACCAGCCCTCGGGCACCTTCAAGACCCAGCTCGGGCCGGTCCACGCCAACTTCGTGCTCCTTGATGAGATCAACCGCTCGAGCGCAAAGACCCAGTCCGCGATGCTCGAGGCGATGCAGGAGCAGCAGACCTCGATCGGTGACCACACCCACCGTCTGCCGGACCCGTTCCTCGTCCTCGCCACCCAGAACCCGATTGAGCAGGAGGGCACCTACCCCCTGCCTGAGGCACAGCTGGACCGCTTCATGCTCAAGGACGTACTGGACTACCCGTCGCCGGCCGAGGAGGCGGAGGTGTTGCGCCGAATCGACACCGGGGTCTTCGACCAGGAACCCACCGCAGTCATCGACCTCCCCGACGTACGACGACTGCAGCGCCTCGTCGGTCGCGTCTACGTCGATCCCGCGATCATCAACTACATCGTCGGTCTGAGCTACGTCACCCGTCATCCGCAGGACTACATCGATGCCCGGCTGGCGGCATACATCGAGTACGGGGCCAGCCCCCGCGCCAGCATCGCCTTCACCCGCGCGGCCCGGGCCCGGGCCCTGATCGATGGGCGCAATCACGTCGTCCCCGATGACGTGAAGGCCTTGACCCACCGGGTGCTGCGGCACCGGATCATCCTCGGGTTCGAGGCAGCAGCCGATGAGATGCCGGTGGAGACGATCATCGATGCCCTGGTGGGCGGTATCCGCACCCCGTAGCGGGTCGGGGACCAGAGATGACCGAGACCACGGGGCAGAGCAGCTCGGGTGACCGCACCGACCGCGCAGCAGGCATCGGGCCGGGGTCCTCCCTGCTCACGCGGGTCAAGAGCACCCTGTTCATCCACTCCCGCAGGAAGTCGCGCGGACTCCTCGAAGGCGAGTACGCCTCGGTGTTTCACGGCCGCAGCCTCGACTACGTCGACCTGCGCGACTACGTCCTGGGTGATGAGGTCCGAGACATTGACTGGAAGGCCACGGCCCGACACGCCAGTCCCCTCGTGAAGCGCTACGTCGCCACCCGCAAGCAGAACCTGCTCCTGGTCGTCGACACCGGCCGAGGCATGGCAGCGACCACCCGCAGCGGTGAGACCAAGAAGGAGGTCGCAATCATGGCTGCCGGGCTGGTCGGTTATCTGGCCCACCGGCACGGGGACCTCGTCGGACTGGTCCGGGGCACCGCCGAGGGCACCATCGGCCATGAGCTGCGTGGGAGTGAAGCCCACCTGGAAGGCCTGCTTCGGGCGATCGACCACGCGACCACCCTCGACGGTGGGCAGAGTGACCTCGCCACGCAACTGCACTGGGTCGTGCGCAACGTCAAGCGGCGGATGATGCTGTTCGTCATCGCCGATGATCGAGATCTCGATCCGGTCCTCGATCAACTCCTGCGTCGACTGGGCGTCCAGCACGAGATCATCTGGTGCACGATCGAGGACGCCGACCCGACTGCCCTGGCTGCAGACCGCGACGCCGTCGACGTGGCGGACCACTACCGGCTGCCGACCTCCGTCCGTCGTGATCCCAAGGTCCGGGCGGCCTACGCGCGGTCCGTCGCGCAACGGGCCCAGCAGACCGCGGACCTGCTCGACCGACGCACCATCAACCATGCCCGGATCGGGTCCTCCGACGACGTGGTGCGATCGGTCTTCGTGCTCCTGGAGAGGCAACGCCGTGCTCGGTGATGCACCTCCGCCGGGTTTCTACGCACCCGACCCCTACTCCCCGTGGTGGTGGTGGACCGGCGTCGCCGTACTGGTCGTCATCGCGCTCTGGTTCACCGCCATCTGGTGGGCCACGCGACCCCGGCCGGTGCGAGTCCCGCCACGGGCCACCGGCGACCGGCTCACCCGACTGCGCGCGGACTACACCCGCGAGATCGACCTGGTCGCAGCCCGGGTGCGGACCGGCGAGATCACCCCGCGGCTCGGGCACCAGCAGGTGAGCTTGCTGGTGCGCCACTTCGTCCAGGAGGCCTCCGGCATCCGGGCGCCGACGATGACCCTGACCGACCTACAGGCCACCGGTGCTCGGCTCACCCCGGTGTCCGACGTGGTCGGGGCGCTCTACCCGGGGGAGTTCGGGCCCGACGACATCGACCCGGACGGGGCGCAGACCTTGGGGGAGGCCGTGGCGATCGCCAAGGAGGTGGTGGCCCGATGGACCTGAAGTATCCGGACCTCCTGCCGGTCGGTCTGGCCGCGATCGTCGCACTCGCGGTGATCGTGCACCTGGCCCTCATGGGTCGCGCCCGGCGAGGCACGGCCCCGGTGGCCAACTCCACGGCACTGACCCACCTCCCCGAGTACCAGCGAGCTCTACGGGGCCACCGAATCCGTCAGGTGCTGCTCACCGTGAGCGCGTCCCTGCTGGCCGGTGCGGCGCTGGTCGGAGCCGCTCGGCCGCTCGACACGAGCATCGAGCGTCCGCAGACCCGCAGCCGGGACATCGTGCTCTGCCTGGACATCTCCGGCTCGATGGCTGCCCATGACGCCGCCCTGATCAACGTCTTCCGCGGCCTGGTCACCGACTTCGAGGGTGAACGGATCGGGATGGTCATCTTCAACGCCTCTGCGGTCACGGTCTTCCCCCTGACGGACGACTACGACTTCATCAATACAGAACTCACCCATGCCCACGACGCCCTGACCCATGAGATCAACTACCCCGAGTTCTTCGCCGGGACGTTCAACGGGCGCGGAACCTCCCTGATCGGTGACGGTCTGACCACCTGCGTCCAGAGTTTCGATCGGATCGACAGCACCCGAGCCCGGTCCGTCATCTTCGCCACCGACAACCACCTGGCCGGGCGTCCTCTCGTTGCCCTCGACGAGGCAGGTGAGTTGGCCAAGGCCCGGGGGGTCCGCGTCTATGGGCTCAACCCCGAGGAGAACGGCACGGACCGCGAGGCGGTCTATCTGCGTCAGGTCGTGCAGGGGACCGCGGGGACGTACTACGCCATGGCTGACGAGAGCGCGATCCCGGGGATCGTCGCGGCGGTCCAGGCACAAGAGGCCACCGTCATCGACGGATCAGCGAGAGCGCTCCACACCGACAACCCGGTGCTGCCCATCACGCTGGCCGGTCTGGGCCTGTTGGGGGTGATCGGCGTGAGCCGGCGGTGGCGGACATGACGTTCCTGCCCATCCTCGCCTGGCCGCTGTTGACGTTCGTCGTCATCGCGGGCCTCGCCGCGGTGTGGTGGAACCCGGCTGACCGCATGGTGCCGGGGGAGTCGCGCGGCACGCATTGGCGCTTGACGGCGGCGGTCCTCCTGCTGGCTGCCGCGGCGCTGCGGCCAGCGGTGCCGGGAGACGAGGTGGCGGGCAGCGCCGCGAACCTCAACGTCTACTACGTCGTGGACACGACCTCCTCGATCATCGCCGAGGACTACGGCTACGAGCAGCCTCGACTCGACGGGGTCGCGGCGGACATCGCGGCGATCACCCGCGCGCTACCAGGGGCTCGCTACTCGGTTGTCACCTTCGACGCCGTGACCCGAGTCCGGCTGCCCCTGACGACGGACACGACCGCGCTCGAAGTGGCCCTGACGACCCTCCTGCCGGAGACCCCTGAGTATTCCCAGGGCTCGTCGGTCACGGCTGCTGGTGACCGGCTCGCCACGCTCCTCGAACAGGCCGAGTCGCGCCATCCCGACCGGGGGCGCATCGTCTTCTACCTCGGCGACGGTGAGCAGACCGCTGCCGCGCCGCCCGCACCGTTTGCCCTCCGGCCCGGCCTGATCCAGGGCGGCGCCGTTCTCGGCTACGGCACCGCGCAGGGTGGCCGGATGAAGGCCAACCGCACCCGGTTGGCCAGCGGGTCCGGCTATCTCCAAGACCCAGCGACGCGCGAGGACGCGAGGTCGGTCATCGACGAGCGGCAGTTGCGCGAGATCGGCAGCCAGTTGGGGCTCGCCTACCACCACAGGTCCTCGGGTGAGTCGATCGACCCGGTCGTCGAATCCATCGACCCCGCGGCATTCGGGATGAGCGAGTCGATCGAGCAGGAGAAGGTGCGAGCCCGTCGCGAGTTCTACTGGCCCCTGCTCCTCGGCGTGGCCGGGATCGGTGCGTGGGAGATCGGCGCCGGGGTCGCGGCGTTGCGGCTCAGCCGACGCAGAGGGGCCCCTGCCGCATGAGCAGCATCACGGACAACCACGCCCCAACGCCTGTGGGGGCCTCCCCGGACGAGGGGGCCTCTCCTGCCAGTCGCTCGCGGTCACGGCGAGCCCGTCGCGAAGGACGCCGGACCAGGACCCCCCTGTCGCCTGCCCGGCTGCGGCGCCGTCGTCGCCGGTTGCTGCTCGGCTCGGCACCGGCCGTCGCGGTGCTCATCGTCATCGCGCTCCGCTTGCTCTCCCTCAACCTCGTCCACGCCCAGACGCTCGCCGGCTACCAGGCGGGGGACAAGCCCCGCACCCAGATGTGGGCGCAGCGCCAGGGCTGGGTCAACATCGTCGAACGGTTCCGGGCACCCTTCGCGATGGGCGATGCCCAACTGCTGCTCGGCCACTACGACCTGGCCCGCCCGTGGTTCGAGGAGGCCTTCACGCTGGTGCCCAAGGGTGGAGTCGAGGACTGCAAGGTGCGAGTCAACCTCGGTCTGACCTACGAGAAACTGGGTGATGCAGCCCGGGCCCGCGAACGTACGACGGAGTGGAAGCAGTTCTACGACTTGGGAATCACGATCACCAAGGAGCGACCCCCGCTGTGTGACGTGCCCGAACGGGGCGGAACGACCGGTGAGCAACTGAGTGAGGCCCAGGAGCGGATGGAGGACAAGTCCGGCGGCCAGCCCGCGCCTGATCCCCAGCCGCAACCGCAACCGCAACCCAGCGCGCCCGACCCACAGCCCCAGCCAGCACCCACCCCGAACCCGGACAACGCCCCGAGTGAGCGGGACCAACAGCGGTTGCAGGAGCAGCAGAAGCAGAACACCATCGAGCGCAACCTGCGCAACCGTGGGTCTGGTGACACCCAGGGGGACGGTTCGTCCGAGCCCTATCCCAGACCGTGGTAAACCCCGAGTCACAGCTCCGGTTCGATGTAGCTGCGCGTCGAATGCGACGCGCAACTACATCGAATCGAGCGGTGGGTTAGTGCGGGTGACCGGTCACGGCTCCGACAAAACCGTCACGTGCTGCTCGAACACGGGCACGCCGCTCTTGCCACAGGACTCGGGCCGGACCCGGTCGCTGCTCGTCCGGGTCACCGCGACCCGCCAGCGCCGCCCATCCGCATGCTGCACGACGATGGCGACCGAACCCCCTGGGACATCATCGGTACGGCCGGTCGCCGCCTCGGTCCCGCCGGTCGCCGCCTCGGTCCCGCCGGTCGCCTCCTGCGCCCAGAGCGATGCCAGGTGCGTCTCGGCGATGGCGTGGCGCACGAAGGACTCGGCCGCTTGCACCGGGGAGTTGAGGGCCGACCGGCCGCGGTCGTGGACCGGCCCGAGCAGCTCGCTGGGGGTGTGACCGGTCAGACTCGCCTCGAGCACCCACTCCACGGAGCCGGGGTCGAGTCGGGCGTAGGTCTGACCCCAGGGGAGCAGGACCGCCGTCGGCGCGAACCGGTGACCGCCGGTGTGCGAGACCTCCCAGACCCGCTCCGGTGCGACGGCGGCCGCCGCAGTCGCCAGGGGCCGACCGCGCACGGCACAGCAGACGTCGCGCCGGCCGTTGGTGCAGACGAGCAGGGCGGGCTGCCCGTCGTGGGCCCCCGCCAACGATCCCCGGACCACGTCCCGGTGCCCACGAAGCAGCGCCAACCAGTCCACCGACAGGAGATCACCGGGGGAGGCGAGGTCGGCCTCGATGAGCCACGAGTCACCGGGGTGGGCGCCACTGTGGCCGATCAGGACCCGCTGCGGGCCGGAGTGATCGGCGTGAGCCGACGGGCGCCGGATCAGCATGAAGCGCCCGCCGAGGCCCGCGCACCGTCGATCCAGCTCGGCGCCGAGCCGTGGGTCCAGGCGCGAGTCCGTGGCGGCCTGACGCCCCCACGGACCAGGCTGCTCGAGGGCGATGAAGAAGCGGGCGAGCGCTGCGGTCCCGAAGGCGCTGGTGCCATCCCGGTCCCAGAGGCTGGAACAGGCATCGGGCGCCGAACGTCCGTGGCCAGTCGTCGCCGGGTGCTGGTCCGCCCGTCCCTCAGGCGTCACTCAGGGGCCCATCTGGGTGGTCGGGGGCAGCGCCGACGTCTGGACCGTCGTGAACATCGGAACCCTGAGGAACAGCGATGGGCCCCGGGGCGGCGACGACCTGCGCGATGACGGTGGCCGTGGGCGTGCCGGAGCCAT
>JBDTAU010000237.1:0-8588 GCA_039924465.1 Dermatophilaceae bacterium | reverse complement strand
CGAGGGCTGCACGGCACCGATCTACAAGTCGGACTCGCTGCACTCTGCTGTCGTCGAGATCATCGTCAAGAAGAACGCCCGGGTGCGCTACACGACGATCCAGAACTGGTCCAACAACGTCTACAACCTCGTCACCAAGCGCGCCACCTGCGAAGAGGGCGCGACGATGGAGTGGATCGACGGCAACATCGGCTCCAAGGTGACGATGAAGTACCCAGCGGTGTTCCTCATGGGCGAGCACGCCAAGGGTGAGACCCTCTCGATCGCCTTCGCCGGCGAGGGCCAGCACCAGGACACCGGCTCCAAGATGGTCCACGCCGCCCCCAACACCAGCAGCTCGATCGTGAGCAAGTCGGTGGCCCGCGGCGGCGGCCGCTCCTCCTACCGGGGCCTGGTCCAGATCCTCGAGGGCGCCAAGCACTCGGCGTCCACCGTGCGCTGTGACGCGCTGCTGGTCGACACCATCAGCCGCTCGGACACCTATCCCTACGTCGACATCCGCGAGGACGACGTCTCGATGGGCCACGAGGCGACCGTGTCGAAGGTCAGCGAGGACCAACTGTTCTACCTCATGTCCCGAGGCATGGCCGAGGACGAGGCGATGGCGATGATCGTGCGTGGGTTCATCGAGCCCATCTCGCGCGAACTCCCCATGGAGTACGCCCTCGAGCTCAACCGCCTCATTGAACTCCAGATGGAAGGAGCCGTTGGCTGATGAGCCTTCTGGCTGAAACAACCACCGATCTGCCCAGCGATGCACCGGTGGATGCCCGTGCTGTCGCCGCCAGGGCCCACACGGACTCCGCGGAGGCGTTCGTCCCGGACGCCTCGCGGGCGGAGCGCGTGGCCTCCTTCGACGTCGCGGACTTCCCGATGCCCACCGGCCGGGAGGAGGACTGGCGCTTCACCCCCGTCAAGCGCCTGCGCAACCTCCTGTCCGACGTGGCGACCGACGACGCGGACGGCCCGGCCCTGACCTACACGCTGTCGCTCCCCGAGGGCGTCCTGCAGGCGCCGCTGGCTCCAGGTGAGGCACCGCGCGGAACCGGGCTCGTCCCGGCCGACCGGGCCGCTGCCGTGGCGTCCGCCAACACCCCGGAGGCGCTGCACCTGCGCTTGGGCGCCGAGCAGGAGTACTCCGAGCCGCTGCGGATCACCGTGCACGGCGAAGGGGCCGGGCGTCGCAGCAACGGCCACGTGGTCATCGAAGCCGAGCACCACAGCAAGGGCATCGTGGTGCTCGATCACACCGGGTCCTCGGACCACACCGGCAACGTCGAGGTCATCCTCGGTGACAGCGCCGACCTGACGGTCGTGTCGGTGCAGCGCTGGGACGACGACGCAGTCCACCTGGCCCAGCACGACGCCCTCATCGGCCGGAGCGCGAACTACAAGCACATCGTGGTGAGCCTCGGTGGCGCCATCGTCCGGGTCAACGCCAACGTGCGCTACTCCGGGCCCGGTGGTGACGCCACGCTGCTGGGGGTCTACTTCGCTGACGCCGACCAGCACCTCGAGCACCGGTCCTTCGTCGATCACAACACCCCGCACTGCTCGAGCCACGTCACCTACAAGGGCGCCCTCCAGGGCCAGTCAGCCCGGACCGTGTGGGTCGGTGACGTGCTGATCCGGGCCGAGGCCGAGGGCACTGACACCTACGAGGTCAACCGCAACCTCGTCCTGACGGACGGGGCGCGCGCGGACTCCGTGCCCAACCTCGAGATCGAGACCGGCGAGATCCTCGGGGCCGGCCACGCCTCCGCGACGGGCCGCTTCGATGACCTGCAGTTGTTCTACCTGCAGTCGCGCGGCATCCCCGAGAGCGAGGCGCGACGCCTGGTCGTGCGCGGCTTCTTCGCCGACGTCGTGCGGCGGATCCCGCTGGCCGACCTGCGAGATGAGATCACTGCGGCTATTGAGGACGAACTCTCGTCCACGGCCTACGCCGCCCCCATTGCTGACACCAAGGAGAACTGACCCACCATGAGCACGCTTGAGATCAAGGGCCTGACGGTCACCGTCAACACCGAGGACGGCCCGAAGGAGATCCTCCGCGGGGTCGACCTGACCGTGAAGGCAGGGGAGACCCACGCCATCATGGGCCCCAACGGTTCCGGCAAGTCGACGCTGGCCTACAGCATCGCCGGACACCCGAAGTACACCGTCACCGGTGGCACCGTCACGCTGGACGGTGAGGACGTGCTCGCGATGAGCGTCGACAAGCGCGCCCGGGCCGGCCTCTTCCTGGCCATGCAGTACCCGGTCGAGGTGCCCGGCGTGTCGGTCACCAACTTCCTGCGCACGGCCAAGACGGCCATCGATGGTGAGGCCCCCAAGCTCCGGCACTGGACCAAGGACGTCAAGGCGGCGATGGCCGCCCTGCGCATCGAGCCCGAGTTCGCCGAGCGCAACGTCAACGAGGGATTCTCCGGTGGCGAGAAGAAGCGCCACGAGATCCTGCAGATGGAGTTGCTCCGGCCCAAGGTGGCCATCCTCGACGAGACGGACTCCGGGCTCGACGTCGACGCGCTCAAGATCGTCGCCGAGGGTGTCAACCGGGTCAAGGACAGCAGCGAGATCGGTGTCCTGCTCATCACGCACTACACGCGGATCCTGCGCTACATCAAGCCCGACTTCGTGCACGTCTTCATCGACGGCAAGGTCGTCGACGAGGGTGGTCCCGAGCTGGCTGACCGCCTCGAGGACGAGGGCTACGACCGCTACACCGCTGCAGCCACGGCCTGAGTCTGAGACCGATGTCGACCGCCACGTCGCCGTTCACGGATCGGGAGCTGACCGCGATCCGCGGTGAGTTCCCGATCCTGGCGCGCACCGTGCGCGACGACAAGCCGCTCGTCTATCTCGACTCCGGTGCGACGTCGCACAAACCGCGCGTCGTCCTGGACGCCGAACGGGCCTTCTACGAGCAGCACAACGCAGCAGTCCACCGCGGCGCGCACCAACTCGCAGAAGAGGCGACGGACGACTTCGAGGCGGCCCGTGAGACCGTGGCCGGATTCATCGGGGCGCCGGCCGACGAGGTGGTCTTCACCAAGAACGCCACCGAGGCGCTGAACCTCGTGGCCTACGCCTTCTCCAACGCCGCCCCGACCGAGGCTGCCAAGGACGATCGCTTCGTGCTGGCGCCCGGGGACGAGATCCTCATCACCGAGATGGAGCACCACGCCAACCTCGTCCCGTGGCAGGAGCTCGCCCGCCGCACCGGGGCGCACCTGCGGTGGATTCCCTTGGGAGACGACGGGAAGCTGGACCTCAGCAACCTGGATGGGCTGCTCACCGAACGCACCAAGGTCTGCGCGTTCACCCACGTGTCCAACGTCCTCGGCACGATCAACCCCGTCACCGAACTCGCAGCCCGAGCGCATGCCGTCGGAGCACTCGTGGTGCTCGACGCGTGCCAGTCCGTGCCCCACCTCGCAGTGGACGTGCGCACCCTCGGGGCCGACTTCATCGCCTTCAGCGGACACAAGATGTATGGACCGATGGGGATCGGGGTGCTCTGGGGCCGCACCGAACTCCTCGAGGTCATGCCACCCTTCCTGACCGGTGGCTCGATGATCGAGCTCGTCACGATGGAGCGCTCGACCTGGGCCCCCGCGCCCCAGAAGTTCGAGGCCGGCGTGCCCAACGCGGCCCAGGCGGTCGGGTTGGCCGCGGCCGTGCGCTGGATGCAGGCCCTCGGACTGGACCGCATCCACGAGCACGAGTCAGGGCTGACGGCCCGCCTCATGGCTGCGCTCGCCGACCGGTCCTGGATCCGTGTCGTGGGGCCCCCCGCCGGGGAGGCCCGCGGTGGCGCCGTCGCCTTCGTGGTCGACGGGGTGCACGCGCACGACGTCGGTCAGGTCCTCGATGACGATGGGATAGCGGTGCGAGTCGGCCACCACTGTGCCTGGCCGCTGCATCGGGCGCTGGGGGCGGCAGCCACGACCCGAGCCTCCTTCGGCGTCTACAACACGCGGAGCGAGGTCGATGCCCTGCTGACCTCACTGGATCGCGTACCCGTGATCTTCGGGGCGGAGGCGAGCTGACATGGACCTCTATCAGGAGATCATCCTCGAGCACTCCAAGCGCCCGCACCACGCGGGGCTGCGTGACCCGTTCGATGCCGAAACGCACCACATCAACCCGACCTGCGGTGATGAGATCACCCTGCGGGTCGCGGTCTCCGGCGTCGGCACCGATGCCACCATCTCCGACGTGTCCTACGCGGCGCAGGGCTGCGCGATCTCCATCGCGTCGGTGTCCGTGCTGGCCGACGAGGTCATCGGACACCCGGTCTCCGAGGCGCTGACCACCTACGCCGCCATGCGGACCATGCTCACCTCCAGGGGGCAGTCCGCCGGCGACGAGGAGGTCATCGGCGACGGTGTCGCGTTCGCCGGAGTCTCGAAGTACCCTGCCCGAGTCAAGTGCGCCCTGCTTGGCTGGGCCGCCTTCACCGACGCGCTCGTCCGAGCCGGCGTCGACATCAATCCCACCTCCCAGCAAGGAGCGAAGCCATGACCGAGACCGCTACCCCCGCCAATGTGGCCGATGTCGAGGAGGCGCTGCGCGATGTCGTCGACCCTGAGCTCGGCATCAACGTCGTCGACCTCGGGCTCGTCTACGGCATCACCGTGGACGCCCAGGCCCACGCCGTCATCGACATGACCCTCACGTCCGCCGCGTGTCCCTTGACCGATGTCATCGAGGACCAGATCTCCCAGTCCCTCGAAGGCCTCGTGGCCGAGCACCGGATCAACTGGGTGTGGATGCCGCCGTGGGGCCCGGACAAGATCACCGAGGACGGCCGCGAGCAGTTGCGTGCCCTCGGCTTCAACCTCTGACCGTTCGCCCGTGACGTCGCGGGTCATCGAAGTCGACCCGGAGCGGTTCGACCGGTGGCTCGCGGGCTTCGCTGAGCGCCACGGACCCATCGACACCGCCGAGGAGAGCACCCCCGGCGGTGTTGTCGTGCGCGCCACCGCGACCGACGGATCCTCCATCGTCGCAACCCCCTTCGCGCACGAGCCCCTCGGTCTGATCCTGGTCAGACGAGGCGGGTATGCCGTTGGGCTGGCGTTCGGGCGGACGTTCAGCGCGTCCAAGGTGGGCTCCCGCCACGTCCAGTCCCGCACCGCGGCCGGCGGCTGGTCGCAGCAACGGTTCGCCCGGCGCCGCGCCAACCAGGCTGACGAACTCGTCGGTGCCGTGATCGTCCAGGCGCGCAGGGTGCTGATCGGGGACGACGAGTCACCACCCACGGGGGCCAGAGGCCTGCCCCGGGGCCTCGTGGTCGGAGGAGATCGAGTGCTCGTGCGTGAGGTCCTCGGGGGGCCCGCCCTGCGGACGCTGCGCGACGTGCCGCGCCGAGAACTCTATGACCTGCCGGACCCCAAGCGGGTCGTCCTCGAGACCGCCCTGCGCCGTGGGAGGGCCTACCGGGTCGAACTCACCGAGGGCAGCCAGGCGTAGAGGTTGGGCGATCGTGGGCTGCGCGACCGAGCACTGCCTGATCGCGCTGTGCCCGTTCGTGCACTCTTGGGCTGGGGCGGCGCCCGGTGCTTCAACCGAGCCTACGATTTGATCATGGTGATGGTGCGATCAGTGCGTGCGAACGGCACCGGGGCGCCCGCAGGTCAGGCGAGGCAGCTGCCCCATCGTCCGCCATCCCCCTTGGCCCGAGATGGCCATTCGGCGGCCTCGGCGCCTGACCTGCTTGCCCTGCAGAGGTCTGCGGGCAACCGTGCGGCAACGCGCTACCTCGCGGCCAGTACCAGCTCCGCTCCACCGGACGCGGTCATCCAGCGCAAGGTCGAGCGTGGCAGGGGTACGGGCTGGGGCGTCGTGTCCTGGGTGAAAGGCGGCGAGGCGATCTGGAACCGGATCGACAAAGGGTTCAACACCGACCTCTTCGCCCTCAAGAAGCAGTTGGAGGCGTTCACCACGCCCCAGACGACCGGCATCAGCAGGGCGCTGGTCAGGGTCAACGCGCTCCTAAAGGTGTGGGACACCAAGCCCGTCTACTTCGAGGCGAGCCCGGCGAATGGTCAGGCCATCAGCGCAGCCCAGTTCGCCGTCCAGATCGAGAACGTGCTGACGTCGGCACGAAGCGCCGTCGGGTCGGAGGAGAAGGCGGAAGAGGAGAGGCAGACCAAGGAGGCGGAGGAGAAGACGGCGGAAGAGGAGAGGCAGACGGCGAAAGAGAAGAGACTGGCGAGGGAGTCGGAGAGCCAGAGGCAGGCGAAGAAGGCGAAGGATCAGCCGAAGAAGCAGCAACCAGCGGAGCCCAAAGCGAAAGCACAGCCCACCGTGGAGCCACAGTCCACGACGAAGCAGCAGCCCAAAACCAAGACGATCAAGCCTCCGAGCAAAGCGTCCGCCAAGGAGATCGCACAGCAGGAGAATGAGCGTCGCGAGGCGGCCAACCGTGCGAAGAAGGCGGAGCTCGAGGCCAAGAGGTCCACCGTCCACCGGTTCGGTGTCGTGCTCAGCAAGGAGACGAGTGCCCTCGCCAACTCCGAGAAGCTCACGTGGTCCGAGCGGGAGATTGAACTGTCGAAGGTCCTCAATGTGGCACTCAATCGGGTGGCCCAGGCCCCGGCGCCCTCGACGGTGCTCAGCCGAGCCTACGAGGAGTGGACCGAGGTGATCGAGCGGAAGCGGACGGCCAACGAGCTCGAGCGTCGCGGGACCCTGGAGCAATGGCAGATCTGGACCGGCCTCAACCAGTATCAGGTCAAGCCCACCAATGCCGTGTTCACCGAGGCGGTGCCGCCGCCCCCACCTGCTCCACCGACCGAAGGCCCCGTGACCGCCGACGGCGTGCCACCCGCTCAGGCCGAAGCTGAACCCGAAGTGCAAGGGCGCGAGATCCCCATTCACGTGACCTACGACCGCAACTCGGTGGCGGCACCCCGACAGGCAATCAACACGATGGGCCCAGCAGCGGTCCTGGACCACCTGCTCGGGGGACCTGCGACCTGGCAACGAATCCACGCCACGCTCGAGGCCAACGATGGGGACAATCCGCACGTGTACTGGGGCGGTGGCGACCTGGGCCTGGGGGCGGGCCGCTACCACCAGTGGACCGTCATGCCGGAGGGCTACCAGCCGGGACCTGAGGGGTCCTTCGCGAAGCCGAAGGTCGAGCAGGTGCTCAACGACTACGTCGCCCACGAGATCGTCCCGAAGGTCACGGTGGCGATGGCCTCACAGACGTACAAGGTGTACGACTGGAAGACCTTCGCGGCGCTTTCTGCGTCCGTCCTCACCGCCGGCCCACAGGAAGTGGCCGGTGGTGTGAAGTGAGTCGTGGGGAGCTGACTCAGGTGCGGTGACCGACCTCTTGGACGGAGGTCAGGAAACCGTCTCGACCCCGAAGGTGTTGCACTGGTTGATGTCACCGGTCTGGTAACCCTGCATGAACCAGTTCTGCCGGGCCTGCGCCGAGCCGTGGGTCCAGGACTCGGGCGTCACCCGGCCCTGCGTCTTCTGCTGGATGCGATCGTCACCGACGGCTGCGGCGGCGGAGAGTGCGGACTTGATGTCCGACTCACTGATCGGCTTGAGCAGCGGGGTCCCGCCGGCGTCGGTCGTCTCGGTCGCGTGCTTGACCCACGTGCCCGCCAGGCAGTCGGCCATGAGCTCCATCCGCACCGAGCCCGAGTTGGCGCCCTGCGGGTCTTGCTGGGCCCGGTTGAGGATGCCGAGCAGGTCCTGGATGTGGTGGCCGTACTCGTGGGCGATGACGTACTCCTTGGCCAACTGACCGCCGTCCGCACCGAACTTGCTCTGCAACTCCTGGAAGAAGCTGGCGTCGACGTAGACCTTCTTGTCCAGCGGGCAGTAGAACGGGCCGACCTGGCTGCTCGCGGTGCCGCAGCCCGACTGGGTCTGGCCCTGGTAGATGACGGTCTTGGCCATCTCGTAGTTCATCGAGTACTTCGGCAGCGCCTTGGTCCAGTAGTCCTGCACGCTGTTGACCGTCGCCACGATGAGGCAGACGTCGTTGGTGTTGGCGTCCGCGCCGGTCTTGCACGCCGCGAACTCCGACGGGCTGACCTGTCCAGCCGTGGCTACCTGATCGGCCTGCAACTGCTGGCCGGGCAGGCCTTGGCTGCCGCCCGAGGAGTCTCCGACGCCGCCGCCGCCGAGCAGGCTCTGCCCGCCGAAGATCAGCATGAGGACGAGCATGATGAGTCCACCGATGCCGCCGCCGACCTGGATGCCGCCGGGGAAGCCGCCGCCGCCACCACCGCCGGGGCGCAAGCCGCCGCCACCGCTGCTGCCGCCACTTTGCACCTGAGAGGTGTCAAGTTGAGCGTTCTCGTTGAAGCTCATGTCACTGCTCCTGCTGATCTCGGGGTCGGCGTCGTCCGATCCACGGGGATCACCTTAGTGCGCTGACGAGCGCACGACGGGTGTCGCGCCCCGGATGTCGGGGATCGTCAATCAATGATCACGGCGTCCGGGTAGGCGGTGGTCAAGCGCATCCGGACGCTGACCGTCTCGCCGACCTGCGGCGGGGTGACGCCTTCGGGGAGGGCGAGCAGGCTGCACTGCATGTGCGGTGGCTCCGCGAA
>JBDTAU010000236.1:0-10903 GCA_039924465.1 Dermatophilaceae bacterium | reverse complement strand
CGGCGCGTCCCAGCCAGGCGGTGCCGCCGAGGACGAGGATCCGGGACATGCCATCAGGACAGCACGATTGACGGGCCCGGTAAACGGGTGTTCGCCGGAGGCGCAAGCAGTGGCTCCTAGAGTGGGTCCATGGAGCGGCGCATCTTCGGGATCGAGAACGAGTACGGCGTCACGTGCACGACGCACGGACAGCGACGGCTCACCCCTGACGAAGTGGCCCGCTACCTGTTCCGGCGGGTGGTGGCGTGGGGCCGCTCCAGCAATGTCTTCCTCGCCAACGGAGCCCGCCTCTACCTCGATGTCGGCTCGCACCCCGAATACGCCACGGCCGAGTGCGACTCGGTCCGGCAGCTGGTCATCCAGGACAAGGCGGGGGAGCGGGTTATCGAGGGCCTCGTCGAGGATGCCCAGATCCGGCTGGCCGATGACGGCGTCGAGGGCGAGATCTACGTCTTCAAGAACAACACCGACTCGGCCGGCAACTCCTACGGGTGCCACGAGAACTACCTCTACGGGCGGGGCGGCGACTTCACCCGGGTGTCGGACATGTTCATCCCGTTCCTCATCAGCCGCCAGATCATCTGCGGCGCCGGCAAGGTTGTCGCGACGGCTCATGGCGCGACCTACGCAGTGAGCCAGCGGGCCGACCACATCTGGGAGGGCGTCTCGTCCGCGACCACCCGCTCGAGGCCGATCATCAACACCCGCGACGAGCCGCACGCGGATGCTGAGAAGTACCGCCGCCTGCACGTCATCGTCGGTGACTCCAACATGTCCGAGACAACCAACTTCCTCAAGGTCGGCTCGGCCCACCTCGTGCTGCGCCTGATCGAGTCCGGGGTCGTCATGCGCGACCTGACGATGGAGAACCCGATCCGGGCGATCCGCACGATGAGCCACGACCTGACCGGTCGGGCCACGGTGCGCCTCGCGAACGGCCGAGAGCTGTCGGCTGTCGACATGCAGCGCGAATACTTCGAGAAGGTCAGCGAGTTCATCGACCGGGAGGGCGACACGTCCGAGGAGACCAAGCGGATCCTCGAGCTCTGGGGTCGCACCCTCGACTCGGTCGCCAGCGGCAACCTGGACGCCATCGACACCGAGATCGACTGGGTCATCAAGCACCGGCTCATCGAGCGCTACCGCGCCAAGCACGGCCTGGACCTGTCCGATGCCCGCATCCTGCAGCTCGACCTCGCCTATCACGACGTCAACCGGCGCCGGGGCCTGTTCTACCTGCTGCAACGGCACGGGCGGGCGGCCCGGGTCGCGACGGACCTCGAGGTCTTCGAGGCCAAGGTCCGGCCGCCGCAGACGACCCGGGCCAAGTTGCGTGGTGACTTCATCCGGGCGGCTCAGGCCCATGGGCGCGACTTCACCGTGGACTGGGTCCACCTCAAGCTCAACGACCAGGCCCAGCGGACCGTCCTGTGCAAGGACCCGTTCCGGGCGATCGACGAGCGGGTCGAGAAGCTGATGGAGTCGATCGCCGGGTCCCCGACGGTGCCCGCCCCACATTGACCGTGCCAGCCCGGCACTGACCCTGCGGGGTCACGGTGGGTCATGGTCGGGTCATGGTCGCCACGACGCAGGCTCCTGTGAGAAGGCTGTGCATCGCTCACAAGATCGGAAGTTACAGTGACCGCGATTTGCCCGCCTCTTCAAAGGATCCCTGTGCGTCTTCACCGTCCTGCCCGCGCCGCGGCAGCACTGCTCGGCCTTGCCCTGCTCGCTTCGTGCGGCTCCGTGGACTCTCCCAGTGACGGGGCGACCTCGACCGTGCTGGCTGGGGCGAGCCTCGACGTGGTCTCGGCCACCGGCCCGGTCGACCTCAAGACGGCCCCCAAGGTGACCTTCGGGTCCACCCCGGTGCGCACGTCCGAGGTCACTCGGAAGGTGCTCACCCCGGGCACCGGACCGGTCGCGACCAAGAGCGACACGGTCAGCGTCCGGCTGGAGATCTACAACGGCACCACGGGAAAGCTCCTGGATGACGGATTCGCCCAGGGGCGTGGGGACGAGGGCTACCGGTTGGCCCGCAAGGACCTGATCCCCGGCTTCACCGAGGGCCTGATCGGAGCCCAGAAGGGCGGCCGGCTCGCGTTCGCGATCCCGCCGGCCAAGGGCTTCGGTACCGCGGGCAACGAGAACCTCAAGATCTCCGGCACCGACACCATCGTCGTCATCGCTGACGTGGCGGACGTGCACGCCGGACTCACCCAGATCGACGGCACGCAGGCGGCGAGCCCGGCCGGCCTGCCGACCGTGGCCTTCCCCGACGGCCCGATCAAGGAGCCGACGATCACGGTGCCCAAGACTGCGGCGCCCACGACCACCCAGGTGATCACGCTGATCCAGGGGACCGGCAAGACGGTCGAGAAGGGCCAGACCCTCGCGGCCCACTACGCCGGGGTGCTCTGGAAGGACGGCTCGGTCTTCGACTCCTCCTACGCGCGCGGCGAGATCGCCGACTTCCCCATCGGGGTGGGCGGGGTCATCCCCGGTTGGGACAAATCCCTGGTCGGGCAGAAGGTCGGCAGCCGCGTGCTGCTGGTCATCCCGCCCAAGGACGGCTACGGCGCCGCCGGTAGCCCTCCCAAGATCTCGGGCACCGACACGCTCGTCTTCGTCGTCGACGTCCTCGACGCCTACTGAGCACGCTGCTGCTCCCGACTGACAGACTGGGCGCCGTGCCGACCGGCGCGGCACCTCACGACCCCCTCACGACCACCCCAGAAAGGCAACAGATCCATGGCACTTGACCCCACCCGATCCAAGCCCGAGATCGACTTCCCGGAGGGCGCTGCACCGGCTGACCTCATCATCGAGGACCTCATCGAGGGCGACGGTGCCGAGGCCACCGTGGGCAGCACGGTGAGCGCCCACTACGTCGGCGTCACGCACTCGACCGGCGAGGAGTTCGACTCGTCCTGGAATCGCGGCGCGCCGCTCGACTTCCGGCTCGGCGTCGGCATGGTCATCCAGGGCTGGGACCAGGGCATCCAGGGCATGAAGGTCGGGGGTCGCCGCAGGCTGACCATCCCGTCCCACCTGGCCTATGGAGAGCGTGGCGCCGGTGGCGCCATCAAGCCGGGCGAGGCGCTGATCTTCGTGGTCGACCTCGACGACGTGCGCTGACCCGCTCAGGCACCCTGCAGGTGGGCGGCGAACCGCCCCGCGACGGCCGCGCCCAGGAAACTGGCGCGGTCGTCGTCGTAGGCGCGGCCCATCGTGGACAGGCGCACCGGGGTCTCCCGCAGGGCCTGGTCGAGACCGTCCACCGCGACTTCGTGCAGGGTGAGCCGACCGCCGGTGCTGGCGGCGAGGACGCGGGCCTGCGCGAGCACGTGCGCGCCGAACTCACCGCCCAACACTGGGACCGGGAGGTCGGCCGGCACCAGGGCCACCCGCCCGTATGCCGTTGAGCTGTGGTGTGAGACGCCGCGGTGCCGCGCGCGCGGATCCGCTTCCGAGACGCGCAGCGAGCAGATCGGCCGGCCCCCGAGGGCGCCGACAGCATTGGTGGCATCGCCTGCCGACGTGCCCGAGAAGCCCCATCGGGTGCCCGTTCCCAGGTTGCCCGGCCCCTGGGCCACCACCACCACCTCGGCGCCGACGACGTGGGCAGCGGCGAGCAGGCCGGTGTGGACGTTGACCGCCTCGAAGTCACCGCCGAAGGCCTGGCCCACGGTGATCGAGGCGGCCAGCCACCCGGCGCTGCGCAGGCCGGCGACCGTGCGGGAAAAGTCGATCGGCAGGGCGCCGCCATCGGTCATGACGTAGGCCACCCGGATCCCGGGATCGACCTCCCGGATGCCGGCGACGATCGCGGGCAGCGCCGAGTGCAGGTCCGCCACGACGACCGGTAGCCCGGCCAGGTCATCCGCATCCGCCAGGAGGCCGTGGTGCTCGCTGTCCTGCTCGTCGACGCCGAGGACCATCGTCTGGCTCGGGGTGTAGCGGGCCTTGACGAGGTGACCGCGGACCTGGCGCACGTCGTCGACCGGTTCGGGCAGGGCATCGGGCGCCGCGACGATGATGGCCTGCCCTCCCGTGCCGAGGCCCCGCTCGAGCGCGGTGGTGTTGAGCAGGACCGCCGTCCCCGGCGGGAGGTCGCCGACGATGTCGACGTATCCGAGCGCCCGGACGGCGGCCCCGTTGCTCAGCTGCGCGTCATACTCCACGGCGCCGGCCCAGCGGGCGCGGACGGACACGACGACACCCGTGCGCCACTGGATCATGGGAGCGACCCTACCCATCAGGTCGCCACGCATCGGGTAGCGTCAGGGTGCCCGTCCTGCCAGGAAGCGAGGCGCCGACCCCAGGAAGGACCCCGATGAGTCCAGCGTCCCCCTCGGCCGAGAAGACCGAGCGGCTCCTCAACCTCATCCTCGCCCTGACCTCAGCACGGCGACCTGTCTCCAAGGGAAAGATCCGCGCGGCCCTGCCCGCCTACGCCGAGGCCACCTCCGACGAGGCCTTCGACCGGATGTTCGAGCGGGACAAGGACGAACTGCGTGAGATGGGCATCCCGATCACGACGACGGTGATCGACGTCCTCTTCGACGACGAGGTCGGCTATCGCATCGATTCATCGGAGACGACGCTGCCGGAGATCGCCTTCGAGGCGGACGAGGTCGCCGCCCTCGCGTTGGCCGCCCGGGCCTGGTCGACGGCGAGCATCTCCGGTGCAGCCTCGGCGGCGCTGCGCAAGTTGCGTCTGTCGGGTGTGGAGATCGATGAGTCCCGGGCCGTCGGTGTCGAGCCGCGGATCCGCACCCGTGAGCCGGCCTTCGAGGCGGTGCACGCCGCGGTGAGCGCGCTGCAACCGATCACGTTCGACTACCGCAAGAACAACGGCGAGACGAGCACCCGGCACGTGCAGCCGTGGGCGCTCAAGCACTGGAGCGGGCGCTGGTACCTCACCGGCTACGACGTCGACCGCCGCGATGAGCGGGCCTTCCGGCTCGGCCGCTTCGAGGGCCCGGTCCGCAAGAAGGGTCGGGCCGGCAACTACACGGTTCCCGCCGACCACGTCCCCGAGGTGTCACTCGCTAGCCAGGTCAGTGAGCCGGCCGGTGTCGCCGTGGTGCGGGTGCGCCACGGTCGCGGCCACGTGCTGCGTCAACAGGCGACGGAGATCCGGGAGATCGACGGGACGTGGGCCGAGCTCGACGTGCCGCACCGCCCTGGAACGACCGTGCACGACATCGCGGCACTTGGCACTCATGCCATCGCCATCGCGCCGCCGGAGTTGGTCGCGGCGGTGCGGACCGCGCTAGCGGGTGCGGCCATCGCCAACGAGGAGGGACTGCGATGAGCGCCCCGAAACGCCGCTCGCCCGAGACGGCCACTCAGCGGTTGGGGCGACTGCTCGACCTCGTGCCGTGGCTGGTTCAGCACCAGGGCGTCCCCATTGCCGAGGCCGCGCAGGAGTTCGATGTCTCCGTCGAGCAGATCGATGAGGACCTGGCTCTGCTGTTCGTCTGCGGCACGCCCGGCTTCACGCACAGCGAGTTGATCGACGCCTCGTGGGAGAGCGGCTTCATCTACCTGTCCAACGCCGATGACATCGCCAAGCCGCTGCGGCTGGGCCGGGACGAGGCGATCACCTTGACGGCGGGGCTGCAGGCCCTCGGTGGGGCCCTGGTCAATCCTGAGGTCGTCGAGCGCACGCTCGCCAAGATCAGGACGGCGACCGGTGTCGTCGACCGAGCCGGGCAGATCGCGCTCGACCTCGACGACGGGAGCCAGCACCCGGCCATGGCACCGCTCAAGGAGGCCTTCGAGGGCCGACGACGGGTCCACCTGTCCTACTACGTGCCGACCCGGGACGAAAAGACCGAGCGGGACGTCGACATCATGAGCATCGTCAACCTCGACGGGCAGTGGTACGTCGAGGGCTGGTGCCACCTCGCGAACGACGTGCGCCTCTTCCGGCTCGACCGCATCGAGGCGACGACGGTCCTGGACGTGGACGGGACGCCGCCGCACGATGCGATGCCGCGCGAGCACGAGGAGGTCTTCGTCGCCGGAGCCAACGACCTGACGGTCGTCATCGAGGCCACCCCGGACGCTGCCTGGATCGCCGACTACTACCCCAACGAGGGGATCGCTCGTGGCGCGGACGGCTCGGTCCGGGTCACCTTGAAGGTCGCTGACCCGGCGCTCGTGCGCCGCCTCATGCTGCGGCTCGGGGGAGCGGCTCGCGTCCTCGAGCCGGTCGAACTCGCCCAGGCGGTGGTCACCGAGGCCCGAGCGGCGCTGGCCGCCTACGAGGGACCCTGAGCTGCTCCGCCGCGCGTGACGACCGCACCCCGCCGCCTCATGGCTCGCGAGGGACCGGGTCACCGGGGATACCCATGCAAGACCCGTACACTGACTCCGTAGCCACGAGGTTGCACCGCAGGGCCTGCTGACGCGGTCCGCACGTTGTCCGCACGTTGAGGAGCCACGACCATGCCCAATCTGGGTGCCCCCGAACTGATCATCATCGCGATCGTCGTCATCGCACTGTTCGGCTGGAAGAAGATGCCCGACATGGCGCGCAGCCTCGGCCGGTCCGCGCGCATCTTCAAGTCCGAGGTGGACGAGATGAAGAAGGATGGCAAGGCCACCAGCACTGCCTCGCAGAGCACGGTCCAGGGCGAAACCATCGACGCTGACGCCCAGCGTCGGGCCGCCGAGGAGCGCGTTGCCGAAGCAGAGGCGAAAGCGGCGGAGGCCCGGGCCGAGGTCAACCGGTTGCGCGGCGACAGCACGCTCTGAGTGAGCACGCCCTCCGCGGTCCCGAAGCAGAAGCAGAAACGGATGCCGACGCTCTTTCGCAAGCGCAACCCCGAGGGGCGGATGGCGCTGGCCGACCACCTGCGGGAGCTGCGCAACCGCGTCACCATCGCCGGGACCGCCATCCTCGTGGCCAGCATCGTTGGCTGGGTCAACTACCAGCGGGTCATCGATGCCCTGACCAAGCCCCTCGTCGAGCTGAACAAGACGCGCAACGGCGGCGTGGTCAACATCAACTTCGCGGGCATGACCGATGCCTTCGCCCTGCAACTGACCGCGTCGCTCTTCGTCGGGCTGATCATCGCCTCGCCGATCTGGCTCTGGCAGATCTGGGGCTTCGTCGTCCCGGGGCTGACCAAGAAGGAGAAGCGTGTCACGCGCCTGTTCGTCGTCGCGGCGGTCCCGCTCTTCCTGACCGGATGCTTCTTCGCCTTCATCATGGTCCCCAAGGCTGTCGCCGTCCTGCTCGGCTTCACTCCGCAGGGCGCCTACAACCTCCAGGACGGCTCGCAGTACCTCAACTTCGTCCTGAAGTTCATCCTGGCCTTCGGGTGCGCCTTCCTGCTGCCGGTCTTCCTGGTGGCCTTCAACCTGGTCGGGATCCTGCCGGCGCGGACCATGCTCAAGGGCTGGCGCCCCGCCGTCATGATCATCTTCGTCTTCGCTGCGGTGATGACCCCGACGCCGGACGCCTACACGATGCTCTTCCTCGCCACCCCGATGATCGCGCTCTTCTTCGCATCCATCGGGGTCGCCTACCTCTTCGATCGCCGCAAGAAGGCAAACGAGCCGGACTGGCTTGAGATCCCTGACGATCAGGCGTCTTCGCTGTAGCGTTCCGGTGTGCCCCAACCTGTCGTCCTGATCGTCAACCCGACCGCTGGCAAGGGCGCCGGTCGACTCATCGGTGCCCAGGCTGGCGCGTTGCTCCGAGCCAACGGCCACGAGGTCGTGGACGCCTCCGCCGGGTCTGCGCAAGAGGCCCGGGTCCGCGCCGAGCGGGCCATCAAAGATGGGGTAGACACCGTGGTGGTCGTCGGCGGTGACGGTGTGGTCCATCTCGGGATCAACCTCTGCGCCGACCGTAAGCTTCGGCTGGGGGTGGTCCCGGCGGGGACCGGCAACGACTTCGCCCGCAACCTGGGGATCCCGGTGAGTGACCCGTCGGCAGCCGTCCGGCTCATCACCGTCGGTGTGACCCAACGCATGGATGCCGGGCGAGTCACCCTGAGCTCGGGGGACCAGCAGTGGTTCGGTGGGGTCCTCGGTGCCGGCTTCGACGCCGTCGTCACCGCGCGGGCCTCGCGGATGCGGTGGCCCCGGGGCCAGATGCGCTACAACCTGGCGATCCTGCGTGAGTTGCCCGTCTTCAAACCGATCCCGTATGCCGCCATCCTCGATGGGCGGCGCATCGACACCCGCGCGATGCTCGTGGCCGTCGCCAACACCACCTCGTTCGGAGGCGGGATGCGGGTGTGTCCGGACGCGGACTGGACCGATGGCCTCTTTGACGTCCTGATCCTGCACGAGGTCTCGATCCCGACCTTCCTGCGGATCTTCCCCTCCGTCTACAGCGGGACCCACCTTGGACACCCTGCCGTGGAGATCGTCCGGGCGCGACGGGTCCGCTTGGAAGCTCAGGGGATCCACTCGCAAGCGGATGGAGAGATGATGGCCGAGTTGCCCCTCGATGTCGAGCTCGTTCCCGGGGTGCTCAACGTGTTCGTCGCGGGCGCCGACTCTGACCGGGTCCCTCGGCCCGATGTGGCCGGCGGGGCGGCCTGATGTCGCGCCCCTCCTGGCCCCGGCTCGCGGAGTTCTCCACCAGGTTCCCCTTCGCGCTCGATGACTTCCAGATCCAGGCCTGCCGAGCCGTCGAGGAAGGTCGTGGCGTGCTGGTGGCTGCGCCCACCGGAGCAGGCAAGACGGTGGTGGGCGAATTCGCGGTGCACCTGGCGTTGGCGACCGGCCGCAAGGCGTTCTACACGACCCCCATCAAGGCCCTGTCCAACCAGAAGTACACCGACCTGGTGAAGCTGCATGGCGCCGACCGGGTCGGCCTGCTGACCGGTGATGCCTCGATCAACGGCGAGGCCCCGATCGTCGTCATGACGACCGAGGTGCTGCGCAACATGATGTATGCCGGGTCGCACACGCTTCGGGGTCTGGGCTGGGTCGTCATGGACGAGGTGCACTACCTCGCGGACCGGTTCCGTGGTGCCGTCTGGGAGGAGGTGATCATCCACCTGCCCCCCGATGTCAGTGTGGTGTCGCTCTCGGCCACGGTGTCCAACGCCGAGGAGTTCGGGGCCTGGCTCGACGAGGTCCGAGGTGACACCGCTGTCGTCGTGTCCGAGCACCGACCGGTGCCCCTCTGGCAGCACATGATGGTGGGGCAGACGATCTTCGACCTCTTCGTCGAGGAGGCCGGTCCTGGCTCGCACTCGGTGCCGGGCCGGGATGCCCGCGGGGAGGTGCGAGTCAATCCCCAACTGTTGCAGCAGATTCGCGGCTCCGAGGGACACCGGGACCGGGGGGAACGCTGGTCCCGCGGTGGCCGCGGCGGGCCGCGCAGCGACGGGGACGCTTACCGCGGGGGCGGATCGGGCCGCGGATCGGACCGGCGCGGCCGCGGAGGCGACGACCACCGCCCGGCAGTCTCCGGTCGGGGGAGTGCCGGAGGCGGGGTGACTCGAGGCGGCCGCCCTGGCGGGGGCGCGACCCGCGCTGAGGTCATCGCCCGACTCGAGCGCGAGGGTTTGTTGCCGGCCATCACCTTCATCTTCAGTCGCGCCGGCTGCTCGGCAGCCGTCGGTCAACTCCTGGCCGGCGGATTGCGTCTCATTCCCGAGGCGGAGGGCGCCCGGAACCGTCGACTGGTCGAGGAGCGGATCCAGGGCCTCGCCGATGAGGACCTCACGGTCCTCGGTTACTGGGAATTCGTCGAGGGGATCAGCCGCGGTTTCGCCGCGCACCATGCGGGCATGCTGCCGACCTTCCGGGAGATCGTCGAGGAACTCTTCACGGCTGGCCGGGTCCGGGCCGTCTTTGCCACCGAGACGCTGGCCCTCGGCATCAACATGCCGGCCCGGACGGTCGTGCTCGAGCGCCTCGTGAAGTTCAACGGGGAGAACCACGTCGACATCACGCCGGCCGAGTACACCCAGTTGACCGGGCGCGCCGGTCGGCGTGGCATCGACATCGAGGGGCACGCTGTGGTGCTCTGGAATCGCGGCCTCGACCCGGCTGCGGTGGCCGGGCTCGCCTCGACCCGCACCTACGAACTGCGCTCCAGCTTCCGACCGACCTACAACATGGCCGTCAACCTGGTGCGTCAATTCGGTAGGGACACGACGCGTTCCATCCTCGAGACCTCGTTCGCCCAGTTCCAGGCAGATCGGGCCGTCGTCGGCTTCGTCCGCACGGTGCGACGCAACGAAGAGGCCATGGCAGGCTATACCGAGTCCATGACGTGCCATCTCGGTGATTTCACCGAGTACGCGGCCTTGCGGGGCGACATCGCACAGGTGGAGAAGGCCCAGGCCAGGGAACGATCCGCATCGGCGCGCGCGGCGGCCGCCGTGTCGCTCGAGCAGTTGAAGCTCGGTGACGTGGTGCGGATCCCGACCGGACGGCACCGCGGGCTCGCCGTCGTCGTCGCACCCAACCGCGGGGGCAAGGGGCAGTCGGCCTCGCCTGCCGTCATCACGGAGGACCACCACCTGCGCCGCCTCACTGTCCAGGACGTGCCCGAGCCGCTGGAGCCGATCGGCTCTTTGCACGTGCCGAAGCACTTCAACGCCAAGAGTCCCAAGGCCCGCCGCGACCTCGCGGCGTCACTTCGGGCGAAGCTGCCACACGACCCGCCCCCCAAGGGGAGCCCGGACACCGCCGCCGAGGCTGTGGATGAGCGGATCGACCAGCTCCGTCGAGCGTTGCGAGCCCACCCGTGCCATGCGTGCCCTGATCGGGAGAGCCACGCGCGCTGGGCCGAGCGGTGGTGGCGGCTGCGTCGTGAGACGGACGGGCTCCAGCGCAAGATCGATGGTCGGACCAACTCGGTCGCCAAGACCTTTGACCGCATCTGCGAGCTGCTCATCCGGATGGACTACCTCGG
>JBDTAU010000235.1:0-11990 GCA_039924465.1 Dermatophilaceae bacterium | reverse complement strand
CTTCTCGGTCCCCATGCTCTTGAACCAGTCCGCGCCCTTGCGGATGATGCCGGGGACGGAGGCGATCGTCTCGACGTTGTTGACCGAGGTCGGTCGGGCATACAGTCCGGCGGCGCCGGGGAACGGCGGCTTGAGGCGGGGCTGGCCGCGACGGCCCTCGAGCGAGTCGAGCAGCGCGGTCTCCTCACCACAGATGTAGGCGCCGGCTCCGGCGTGCACGACGATGTCGAGCGTGGCGCCGCTGCCGTGCACGTTCGCGCCCAGGTGCCCAGCAGCCCGGGCCTCCTCGACGGCGTTCAGCAGCCGGCGGTAGACGTGGACGACCTCACCACGCAGGTAGATGAAGGCCTTCTCGCAGCCGATGGCGTACGAGCCGATGAGGGCTCCCTCGATGAGCACGTGGGGGTCGGCCAGCATGAGCGGGGTGTCCTTGCAGGTGCCCGGCTCCGACTCGTCGGCGTTGACGACGAGGTAGCGCGGACCGCCGTCCGGCGGGGCCATGAAGGACCACTTGAGCCCGGTCGGGAAGCCGGCGCCGCCACGGCCGCGGATGTTCGCGTCCTTGACGACCGCGAGCACCTCCTCGGGCTTCATGGTCAGGGCCTGGCGCAGCGCGGCATAGCCGTCGTGCTGTTCGTAGGTCGCGAGCTTCCACGACTCCGGGACGTCCCAGAGCTTCGTCAGGATCGGGGTCAGTGTGTCGGTCACTTCGACTCGTCCTTCCCACCGTCGTCACCGAGGCCGGGCAACGTGTCGCCCGACCCCGTCTTGCTCGGGCTGTCGATCGAGGACTGCGGGGGGTGCAGGGCAGACTCCGCTGGCGCCGAGTCACCCGAGGCTGCTGGTGCCGAGTCACCCGACTCCGCTGCTGCCTGGTCACCCGAGTCGTCGTCGCCGGGCGCGCGCCACCCGTTCTGCTGGGCGATCTTGAGGCCCAGCAGGGAGGCTGGGCCGGCGCTGACGCCCTCGTTGGCGCGACCATCGGGGAAGCCGGCGAGGACGCGCGAGGCCTGCTTGAACGTGCACACGGTGTCGGCGCCGCGCGTCGGGTGGATGTCCTTGCCCGCCGTCAGGTCATCGACGAGGCCGAGGGCGCTCTCCGGGGTCTGGTTGTCGAAGAACTCCCAGTTGGCCATGACGACCGGCGCGTAGTCGCACGCCGCGTTGCACTCGAGCCGCTCGAGGGTGATCTTGCCGTCCTCGGTCGTCTCGTCGTGACCGACACCGAGGTGCTCGGAGAGCCGGTCGAAGATGAGGTCGCCGCCCATGATCGCGCACAGCGTGTTGGTGCAGACCCCGACGGTGTACTCACCGTTGGGGTGGCGCTTGTACTGGGTGTAGAAGCTAGCGACCCCGCTGACCTCGGCCTCGGTCAGGCCGAGCAGCTCGGCGCAGAACACCACGCCGCGCCCGGTGACATAGCTGTCAACGGCCTGGACCAGGTGCAGCATCGGCAGGAGCGCTGAGCGAGGATGGGGATAGCGGGCCATGACGATCTCGGCGTCCGCGCGCAACTGCTCGAGGACGTCGGCGGCATACGGCTTCTTGCTCTCCGCGCTGACGTGCAGATAGGCGGACTCGTGCGTGTTGTGCAGAGCCGCGATCGCGTTGCTGACGCGGCCGTCGATGTCGTTCTTCACCGGTCCACACCTCCCATGACGGGGTCGAGCGAGGCCACTGCGACGATGACGTCAGCGAGCTGGCCGCCCTCGCAGATCGCGGCCACCGCCTGCAGGTTGTTGAAGGACGGGTCCCGGAAGTGCGCCCGGTAGGGCCGGGTGCCACCGTCGGACACGACGTGGCAGCCGAGCTCACCCTTGGCCGACTCGACGGCCTGGTAGGCCTGGCCCGGCGGGACCCGGAAGCCCTCGGTGACCAGTTTGAAGTGGTGGATCAGCGACTCCATCGACTCACCCATGATCTCGCGGATGTGGTCGAGGCTGTTGCCCAGGCCATCGGCCCCGAGCGCTAACTGGGCCGGCCAGGCGATCTTCTTGTCGGCGACCATGACCGGGCCCGGGTTGTCCTGGAGCCGGTCGGCGCACTGCGCGACGATCCGCAGCGACTCGTACATCTCGTCGATGCGGATCCGGTAGCGGCCATAGGCATCGGAGCTGGTCCGGGTGACGACCTCGAAGTCGTAGGTCTCGTAGCCGCAGTAGGGGTCGAGCTTGCGCAGGTCGTGGGGCAGACCGGTGGCCCGCAACGCCGGTCCGGTCACGCCGAGGGCCATGCACCCGGCCAGTTCGAGGACCCCGACGTCGCACATCCGGCCCTTGAGGATCGGGTTCTCGTTGAGCAGCGCCTCGAGCTCGGCGATGCCGCGCTGGACCTCGGGGATCATCTCCCGGATCGCGTC
Source organism: Dermatophilaceae bacterium (assembly GCA_039924465.1). Classification (GTDB taxonomy): domain Bacteria; phylum Actinomycetota; class Actinomycetes; order Actinomycetales; family Dermatophilaceae; genus JAKDLQ01. The sequence goes on along the minus strand of JBDTAU010000235.1, from coordinate 9,631 downwards.
GATGGCGCCCGGTGGCAGGTCCTGGGAGACTCCGCCCGGGCGGATGTAGGCGTTGTTCATCCGCAGCCCGGTGACCATCTCGATGATGCGCAGGATCCGCTCGCGCTCCCGGAAGCCGATCGTCATTACGGTGGTCGCGCCCAGCTCCATGCCGCCCGTGCCGATGCCGACCAGGTGGGAGCTGATCCGGGTGAGCTCCATCATGAGGACCCGGATGACGCTGGCCCGCTCGGGAATCTGGTCGGTGATGCCGAGCAGCTTCTCGATGCCGAGGCAGTAGGCCGTCTCCTGGAACATCGGCGTCAGGTAGTCCATCCGCGTGCAGAAGGTGGTGCCGATCACCCAGGTGCGGAACTCCATGTTCTTCTCGATGCCGGTGTGCAGGTAGCCGATGCCCGCCCGGGCCTCGGTCACCGTCTCGCCGTCGAGCTCGAGGATGAGTCGGAGCACGCCGTGCGTCGACGGGTGCTGCGGACCCATGTTGACGACGATCCGCTCCTCGTTGAGCGACGTCGCTGCGTCGACGAGGTCGTCCCAGTCGCCACCTTCGGCATTGAAGACGGTGGCGCCCTCGGCGGCCGCTTCATCCGCGGCAGAGGTCGCGTAGGGATCGCCGGAGGTGCTGCTGTAGTCGGTGTGGGTAGTCATCAGCTGTACGACCTCCGCTGGTCGGGCGGCGGGATGGTGGCGCCCTTGTATTCCACTGGGATTCCGCCGAGCGGGTAATCCTTGCGTTGGGGGTGGCCCGGCCAGTCGTCGGGCATCAGGATCCGGGTCAGGGACGGGTGGCCGTCGAAGATGACTCCGAACATGTCCCAGACCTCACGCTCGTGCCAGTTGTTGGCCGGGTAGATCTCGACGATCGACGGGATGTGCCGGTCGTCGTCGGGGCAGGAGACCTCGAGACGGACGCGCTTGCCGCCGTTGGTGATCGAGAGCATGGGGTAGACGGCGTGCAGCTCCTCGCCGGTCCACTCCGGGTAGTGCACGCCGGACACCCCGAGGCACATCTCGAAGCGCAGCGCTGGGTCGTCGCGCATCACTCGAGCCACGGCTGGCAGGTGCTCTCGCCGCACGTGGATGGTCATCTCCCCGCGATCGATGACGATCTCCTCGACGGCCTCGGCCATCGAGGCGCTGCTGCCGACGAGGGCCCGCTCGAGGTGGTCGGCGATGGCGTCGAAGTAGCCGCCAAAGGGCCGGGACGAGGCACCGGGGAAGAGGATCGGCCGCTCGAGGCCGCCATAGCCGGAGGTGTCGTCACCGAGGCTGGGTCCGAACATGCCCTTGCGGTGGGCCACCACCGCCGGCTCGCCGACGGCGCCGGCCAGTGCCTGCTGAACCGACTCGATCCCGCCCGGCGAGATACCGGTGCCCGCGGCCGCCTCGGCCATGAGGCTCGCCGCCGGGACCGACGGCGTTTGCTTCTTGGGTGCCTGTCCCCCGGCCGGGGTGGAGTCGGGGGTCATGCGAGCAGGCCCTTCATCTGGTGCGTAGGCGTCGCCACGAGTGCCGCTTCCTCGGCCGCGCGAGCGGCCTCCTCACGGTTGACGCCGAGCGGCGCGGTCTCGATCTGGTGGTGCAACTCGATGATCGCGTTGAGCAGCATCTGCGGCCGCGGCGGACAGCCGGGCAGGTAGATGTCGACCGGGACGATGTGGTCGACCCCCTGGACGATCGCGTAGTTGTTGAACATGCCGCCGGAGCTCGCGCAGACCCCCATCGCGATGACCCACTTGGGGTTGGGCATCTGGTCGTAGACCTGACGCAGGACCGGGGCCATCTTCTGGCTGACGCGGCCGGCCACGATCATCAGGTCGGCCTGGCGCGGGGTCGCCGAGAAGCGCTCCATGCCGAAGCGGGCCAGGTCGTAGTCAGGCGTGCCGACCGCCATCATCTCGATGGCGCAACAGGCCAACCCGAAGGTGGCCGGCCAGATCGAGGCCTTGCGCATGTAGCCGGCCAGACCCTCAACCGTCGAGAGCAGGAAGCCGGCGGGAAGCTTCTCTTCGAGACCCATGGTTACTCCTTAGTCCCATTCCAGCCCGCCGCGGCGCCAGACATAGGCGTAGGCGACGAACACGGTGAGGATGAACAGGACCATTTCGATGAGTGCGAAGAGGCCCAGCTTGTTGAAGGCGACGGCGAACGGGTAGAGGAAGATCGACTCGATGTCGAAGATGATGAAGAGCATCGCCGTGAGGTAGTACTTGATCGGGACGCGTCCACCGCCGGCCGCGTGCGGCGACGGCTGGATGCCGCACTCGTAGGCCTCGAGCTTGGCGCGGTTGTATCGCTTGGGTCCGATGACCAGGGACAGGCCCACCGACGCCGCGGCGAAGGCGAAGCCGAGGGCCACCATGAACAGGATCGGGACGTAGGGCTGGCTCATGCTTCGTCACTTCCCTTTCGATCGAGTCGGACGCTCGGCGCCCCCATCCTAGGGGTGGCGTCTGCGGTCACACTATGACTTCGGACGAAGGTGGCTCGGAGGCGCGTCATGCGGTCGGCGCGATCCGCGACAGGGTGTTGATGATGCGGTCGCTCGCGCCCTTGCCGCCGGGCTCGGCGAGGTTGGCCATGATCTTCAGCAGGAACTTCATCAGGGTCGTACGGGGCAGGCCGTACTTCGTCGCGAGGCGCATCACCTCGGGGTTGCCGATCATGGTCGCGAAGTGACGGCCCAGCGTGTAGTAGCCGCCGAGGTCCTGCTTCATCCGCGTGTTGTAGGACTGCAGGACCCGCTCCCGACCGGCGTCGTCGGCTCGGGCGAAGGCGTGCGCGATGACCTCGGACGCGGTGCGCCCGGCCTCCATCGCGTAGGCGATCCCCTCCCCGTTGAACGGGTTGACCATCCCGCCGGAGTCGCCGACCAGGAGCAGCCCATTGGCGTAGTGCGGTTGCCGGTTGAAGCCCATCGGCAGGGCCGCCCCACGGATCGGCGCCGTCATCGTCTCGTCGTTGTAGGTCCACTCCTCGGGCATCGTGGCAACCCAACGCCGCATGACGTCCTTGTAGTCGACGTTGCCAAACGCCTTGGAGGTGTTGAGGATCCCGAGGCCGACGTTGCTCGTGCCGTCGCCGACGCCGAAGATCCACCCGTAACCGGGCATCAGCACGTCCTTGCCGGACGGGTCCTTGGCCCACAGCTCGAGCCAGGACTCGAGGTAGTCGTCGTCACTGCGCGGGCTCGTGTAGTAGGTCCGGACCGCGACGCCCATCGGGCGGTCGTCGCGCTTCGGGCGGTCCATGGCGAGCGACAGTCGCGAAGAGTTGCCGTCGGCCGCGACGACGACCGGCGCCCGGAACTCGTGCGTCTCCCCGGTCGGGCGGCCCTTCTCGTCCACCGACTTGGCGTGCACCCCCACGATCGAACCCTGCGCGTCGGTGATCGGGGCCCCGACGTTGCACCCCTGCATCACGCGTGCGCCGTTCTTGACAGCGTGCTGCACGAGGATGTCGTCGAAGTCCATCCGGGTGCGGACCAGGCCGTAGGGCGGGAAGGCGGAGTTTTCGGGCCAGTCGAGTTGCAGGCGCATCCCGGCACCGATGATGCGCAGGCCCTTGTTGCGGATCCAGCCGTCATCCTCGGGCGTGGGGACGCCGAGCGAGATCAGCTCACGCACCGCGCGGGGGGTCAGGCCGTCACCGCACACCTTCTCGCGGGGGAAGTGCGTCTTCTCCAGAAGCAGCACGTCGAGCCCGCTCATCGCGAGATAGGCCGCGGTCGCCGAGCCACCGGGGCCGGCGCCGACGATGATGACATCGGCGGAATTGGCCGGACTGGACCCGGCGGTCACGCTCGAAATGGTCATGTCTCCCTGCTTGTGAACGACTTCACTAACTACCTTCGGGGGAGTCTATTCCCGGGACCGGACATTGTCAGATGAGGTATGCCTAACCAGTTTGTGCCGTGGCCCATCAGCAACCAGCCCCGCGACCCGGTCCGAGCGAGCCCGAGCGAGTTCTGGCAGCGGGGCACGCACTCGTGGCGGGCTCCTCCCGGGACGTGGCCCAGCGGCATACGGACCGGTGCGGTGACCCCATCCAGCGACCCGGTCCAGCGACCCAGCCCTGCGCTCAGGCGCGCTTGACCGCGGTGTGCAGCGCGACGACCCCGCCGCTGAGGTTGGTCCAGCCCACCTGGCTCCAGCCGGCGCCCTCGATGACGTGGGCGAGCTCCCCCTGCGTCGGCCACGCGCGGATGGACTCGGCGAGGTAAACGTAGGACTCCGGGTTGGAGGAGGTGCGCCGCGCGATCGAGGGCAGCGCGCGCATGAGGTACTTGGAGTAGACCGTGCGGAACGCCCGGTTGACCGGCTGGCTGAACTCGCACACGACCAGCCGCCCGCCCGGCTTGGCGACGCGGGCGAACTCACGCAGCGCCGCGTCGATGTTGGACACGTTGCGCAGGCCGAAACTCATCGTCACGACGTCAAAGCTCTCGTCGGCGAAGGGCAGCCGCATCGCGTCGGCAGCGGTGAAGGCCATGTCGGGGCGTCGCCGGTTGCCGACCCGCAGCATCCCGAGCGAGAAGTCGGCGGGGACCACCTCGATCTCGCGATCCGCCCACGGCTCGCTCGACGTGCCGGTCCCCGCGGCGATGTCGAGGATCCGCTCCCCACGCTGGGCGGCGACCTTGGCCACGACGGCCTTGCGCCACCGGCGGTCCTGCCCGAGGGAGAGGACGTCGTTGGTCCGGTCGTACTTCTCGGCGACGGTGTCGAACATCGACGCGACGTCGACCGGCTTCTTGTCGAGCTGAGCGCGGGTCATGGGTCCATCCTCGCACCGCGTCCGAGCCCCGCGCCCTCCCCCACCCCGTCGAGTGGCCCCGCCCACAGCCCCGCCGCGCCCCACCCCGTCGAGTGGCCCCGGCCACAGCCCCGCCGCGCCCCGCTCAGTGCCAGTGGTCGCACCATCCACAGGCGCTGCGGTCGTAGAGTGGGCGCCGATGTCCGCGCTGCCCACCCCCGACGGGGCCTCCCCCTCGACCGTTCCGACGCTCGTCGTCCGAACGGTCCTGCTCGATTCCGAAGTGCCACTGCTCGCCTACCTGCCGGCCGGCCCGTCCGATGAGCTCGTCTCGTGGGTGCGCGGCGGCGAGGGCCTCGTCGGGTGGGGCACGGCGCTGCGCTTCTCGGCCGCAGGATCGGGCCGGTTCGCCGAGGCCGAGGCGTGGTGGCAGTCGGTGACGGCCCGCGCCGTCGTCCGCGACGAGCTCGACCGCCCCGGAAGCGGCCTGATCTGCTTCGGCTCGTTCCCCTTCGCGGACGAGTCGGCCGACACCGCGCACCTCATCGTCCCCTCGACCATTGTTGGCCGCCGGGAGGGACGGACGTGGTTGACGTCGGTCACGCGGGGGCCCCAGTTGTCCCCGGTGCCGCATCCGACGCCGGCCAACGAGCCGGGCCCGCCCCGCGACGTGGCCTTCGCCGATGGCTCAGTGAGCCCCTCCGACTATGCCCACGCGGTGGCCCAGGCGGTCTCCCGGATCGCTGCCGGCGAACTCGACAAGGTCGTGCTCGCCCGCGACCTGGTGGCCACGGCGTCCAACCCCATCGATCCCCGATGGCTGCTGAAGCGGCTGGCGGAACGCTACGAGAACACCTGGGTCTTCGCCGTGGCCGGCTTGCTCGGCGCCACCCCGGAGCTGCTCGTCAGCCGGGACCAGGGCCTGGTCACCTCACGGGTGCTCGCCGGGACGATCCGCCGAAGCGGTGACGATGCCAAGGACCTCGGTCTCGCCGCATCCCTGGCGCGCTCCTCCAAGGACCTCGAGGAGCACGAATACGCCGTGCGTTCCGTGGCCGAGGCCCTCGCACCGCACTGCTCGTCGATGAACGTGCCCGAGGCGCCGTTCGTGCTGCACCTGCCCAACGTCATGCACCTGGCCACGGATGTCGTCGCGGTCGGGTCCGACGACGCCTCATCGCTGGCCCTGGCCGCCGCCCTGCACCCATCGGCAGCCGTCGGCGGCACTCCGACGGCCGTGGCCCAGCAGGTCATCGCCGAGCTCGAGACGATGGATCGGGGTCGGTACGCCGGGCCGGTCGGCTGGATGGATGCGCGCGGTGACGGCGCCTGGGGCATCGCCCTGCGCTGCGGAGCGTTCGCCCCGGACGATCCCCGGCAACTACGGGTCTACGCGGGGTGCGGCATCGTCGCGGGCTCCGACCCGGAATCCGAATTGGCTGAGTCTGCAGCCAAACTCATCCCGATGCGGGACGCGCTCATGGATGCCGAGTCGTTCTTGCCGGAACCCACCGCGGCGTCGTGAGGTGAGCCCCGACCGCACGGCTCCCGCACTGGCCGGGTCCCTCATCACTGCTCTGTATGCCGCTGGGCTGCGTGACGTCGTCCTCGCCCCGGGATCGCGGTCGGCCCCGCTGGCCCTGGCCCTGCACGCCGCCGATCAGTCCGGAGAGGTGCGGTTGCACGTCCGGATCGATGAGCGCACGGCCGCGTTCCTGGCCCTGGGTCTCGCGACCGGTTCGCGCTGCCCGGTCGCCGTGGTGACGACGTCCGGCACCGCCGTCGGCAACCTGCTGCCGGCCGTCATGGAGGCGCACCACACCGGTCGACGACTCATCGTCATCAGCGCCGACCGCCCCGACCGGCTGCGTGACACCGGGGCGAACCAGACCACGCACCAGGCGGGCTTGTTCGGCACGTTCGCCCCCTGCCACGACCTCCTACCGACGGCAGCGCCGGAACAGGTCGCGGAGGTGGTCGCGGCGGCGTGGGCCGCCACCGGACCGACCCAGATCAACGTCCAGTTCGACGGCGCCCTGCTTCCCGAGGACCCCGATCACGCGTGGACCCCAGGTGTGAGCGACGCTCCGGAGACCGCTGCGAGCCGGGGCTCCGGCGTGGGAACACCCACGTGGCCACTCGACGTGCGGCCCGAGGTGCCAGTCGAGTTGCTGCCCAACGGGCCCCGCACTGTCGTGGTGGCCGGCGACGACGCCGGGCCCGCGGCCCGACTTCTCGCCGAGGCCGGCAACTGGCCGCTCCTGGCCGAACCGACCTCCGGATCCCGGACCGGGCGCTCGGCGATCCGGACCTACCGACTGCTGCTCGGCACCGCCCTGCGAGCCGACATCGAGCGCGTGATCGTGGTGGGCCACCCCACCCTCTCCCGACCGGTCACCGAGCTGATCTGCGACCCGACGATCGAGGTCCTGGCGGTCCGCGGACGGAGCGGGGTCGCGACCGACCCCGGGCGGACGGCTCGTCACCTCGAACGGGTGCCCGCCATCGCCCGACCCGACGACCCGGCGTGGCTGGACCGGTGGCGCGCCGCAGACACCGAGGTCGGCTCCCGGATCGACGAAACCCTTGAGGGCCAAGGGCTCACCCCACTCACGGTGGCCCGCGCCGTCAGCGCGGCGGTGATCCCCGGGACGACCCTGGTCGTCGGCTCGTCGAACCCGATCCGCGACCTCGACGTCATGGCCACACCCTGGCCGACCCAGGAGCATCGCTTCGTCGTGGGCAACCGCGGTCTCGCCGGGATCGATGGGATGGTCTCGACCGCGATCGGCGTGGGGCTCGGTCGCCCGACAGCCACCCGGACCCTCGCCTACCTCGGTGACCTGACCTTCCTGCACGACAGCACCGGTCTCCTGCTCCCCCACGGCGAGCGGCAGCCCGACCTGACCATCGTGGTCCAGAGCGATGACGGCGGCTCCATCTTCGCGACGCTCGAGCAGGGCGACGTCCGCTATGCGAGTGCCTTCGAGCACGTGTTCGCGACCCCGCACGGCACCGACCTCGAGGCGCTCTGCCGAGCACACCACACGGCCTACGAACGGATCACCGACCTCGAGCGGCTGACCCGTGCCCTGGCCGAGCAGCCCCATGGGATCCGCGTCCTGGAGATCCCCGTGTCGCGGGTGGACCGCCGCGCGGAGGCACAGGCGCTGCGCGAGATCGCGCTCGTGGCCACCACCGGCCCCCACACCTGACCGGGCTCCACCCACCAACCCGCCGCAGACACTGCGCATCGGGGCAGGCACTGCGCGTCGGGGCAGGCACTGCGGTTGCGGACGCACGCCGCGGTTCGGGACGCAGGCTGCGGTTGGGGGCAGAGGCGGCCGGGGGCACCGCGCTCAAGGCCCCGAACCGCAGCCGGAGCGACACACCGCAGCCGGAGCGACAAACGCAGCCGGAGCGACACACCGCAGCCTCAACGCCCAACCAGGCTCAGTACAGCGAGTGCGAAGCGAGCCCATCCGGGTCCAGGGCCGTGCGGACGAGTGCCGCGTTGTCGTAGGCCTCGCGCCCCGTGGGCAGCAGCAGCGTGTCCTCGAAGCCGATCCGCACCTCGCGCCCCGCGGCCCGGCCCCAGCGCAGCACCGGCCAGGTCCAGGACCCCTCACCGTGGACGAGCACCGGCTTCGGGCTCATCCCGATGGCGGTCAGGATCCGCTCGATCGCCCACACCCCGTCGACCCCGGGCGAGGCACCCGGGATGGCCTCGGCCAGGACCCGATCGACCTGCCACGGCCAGTTCGTCGAGACGAAGGCGGTCGCCGCGCGGGGGCTCCAGATACCCGCCTCGACACCGATTCCCTTGGCGTGCAGGATCCGTGCCACTTCGACCGCGTCCGACTCGTGCCAGTTGACGCTCGCGCTGTCCGGACCGCCGTTGCGTCGCTCCGGCCAGTCACGGATCAACGCCAGATTCTCCCGGTGGTCGGCCGCGATCCCGTCGCGGGTCGACACGCTGACCCGGATGCCCGGCGCCCGGTGGCGGACCGCTTCCAGGGCCGCGGTCAGATCGCCCTCACGCAACGACTCGTGCCCGCCGGCATTGCGGGGATGGAGGTGGATGGCGACCGCCCCTTCGAGCACGCAGTCAGCCGCGGCGGACCCGAGTTGGTCCGGGGTCAGCGGCTGTCGTGGGTGGGCCCGGGCGGTGCGGGCGCCGTTGAGGCAGGCAGTGATCAACACGTCCTGCCCCCGTCCCCGAGGTGGGTGAAGGCACGGCGGAGCCGGTCGCGCCACCACTGCTCCCGCTCAGGCGGGGCCGCGAGCGCCGCAAGACGATCGGGGTCCGGGGCCGGGCGGCCGGGCCGCAGCACCCCGCCGACCGGTGCCAGGGGCGGAACCGCGACGTCGTCGACCAGGAGACCGACCGTCCCGAGGCCGCACGCGTGATCGAGGCTGGGCAGGGCCGCAGCCAACCGCACGCCGGCAGAGATGCCCACGCTCGTGTCGAGCGCGGACGAGACCACCGCCGGCAGCCCACAGGCATCGACGATCTCGAGCGCCGCGGCCACGCCACCGAGCGGGGCCACCTTGACCACGATGAGGTCGGCAGCCCGTAGAGCCGCGACGCGCAGCGGGTCAGCCGCCTTGCGGATCGACTCATCCGCGGCGACCAGCACGTCGATCCCCTTGCGGGCCAAGCACTTCCGCAGCTCGGCGAGCTCCTCGACGGTGGCGCAGGGCTGCTCCGCATACTCGAGGCCGTATGCCGTGAGCTTCCCGAGCGCCTCGACCGCGGTCTCGACGTCCCACCCTCCGTTCGCATCGATCCGGACCCGGCCGTCCAGGCCCATCGCGTCCCGCACGGCGGCGACGCGGTCGAGGTCGTCGGCCAGGCTCTGGCCCCACTCGGCCA
>JBDTAU010000234.1:0-3358 GCA_039924465.1 Dermatophilaceae bacterium | reverse complement strand
GTACGAACGGAGTGGAGGGGCGGTCCGCCACACGAGTGGTGGCATCACCGCCGGACTGTTCGTTGCAACCCTACTGATGATCGTCTTCAGGGAGCGCTACCCACGCTGGTGGTTCGACTTCGCCCTGGAGCTCACCCGCTTCGGCGCCCGCGTCTGTGCCTACCTGGCGCTGCTCACGGATCGGTACCCCTCGACGGTCGAGGAGCAGAGCGTCCACCTTCAGATCGACTACCCCGAGGTCGAACGCGACCTGAACCGCTGGCTGCCGCTGGTGAAATGGCTGTTCGCAATCCCGCACGTCGTGGTCCTGGCAGTGCTGTCCGTGGGCGCCGTCTTCGCGATCATCATCGCATGGTTCGCGATCCTGTTCACGGGACGTTACCCGCGGGGCCTGTTCAACTACGTGGTAGGTGTCGGGCGGTGGTGGCTGCGCGTCCAGGCGTATGCGACGCTCTTGGTCACCGACCGCTATCCGCCGTTCTCCCTCACCTGAGCCAGCAGCGAGACGTCGTGCTTCTGGTCGCGCACATCACAGCAGCGTCGAAGTCGGCCCGATCGTTCCGGTGGACAGCGAGCCATTATGCCGCTTGAGGGCGTCGGAGCAGGGGCCTGGCTTTAGCCGGTGCAGCCCAAACTGTTCGCCGAAACCGCTGCCGTCGCGGGCCTCGATTCCCAGCCCGTCGCAGTACCAGTAACGATCGGTCCACGGGACTGCCGCCACCTGTGGGGAGGCTTGCCAGGTCGCCGGGACCGGCACACTCATGGCCGCGCTCCTGAACGAGCCCACCCTCGATGCCTGGCACATCCACCCCGACGACTCCCTCGCCTCCGACGCCTCCGTGGTCCGTCGTTCCGTATCGAGCATCACAGCATCGGCGTGACGTAGCCGGGCCCGGGCCCAGCTCCTGGACCGGCCCGTGCCCACTACACGCCGCAGCCGGCGTGGTACATCACTCAGGCTCATGGAAGGTGAGGAGCGCACGTCATCGGTGACGCCACCAGGTGCACATGAACGACTCTTCTGGGATTGCTGCGAGGATCTTCACCCCTCGAGGCTCACCCGGATCCAGCCCGGATAGAGGGCGGAGACGGGCCCTACAGAGGGTAGCCCGAGGCGCAGCACCGCACGGGCGGCGGCAGCTAGGAGACTCGAGCCAGCCCTGGTGACAGCGCGGTGCACGGGGTCGCTGGCCCGGTAGCGACCCAGAATCTCTTGGAGCCGGGCATCGATCGTGACCGCGCCGCCGGTAGCGCCTGTCGCCATGTCGATGAACGTGAGCACGTCCATCAGATCCGTCGGCGGTTCAGGCAGGTCCGCCAAGCGCCCTTGGAGACCCCGCTCCTCCGCCTCGAAGGACGCAATTACGACGAACCGGTGAGCGTGTCCCTGCCGATGCAGGAGCGGTCGCCGCGTGATCTTCAGAGGAAACTCTCACAGCACGCTCGAAAGGAATCATCGCGGTGACCGCGACTGTAATCATGTTCCTGCACGAGCAGTTGGCCCAGGCTAGACCTGGCCTGATGCGGGAGATGCTGAGCACCTTCATCAACGCGATGCTCTCGGGGCAGGCCGACACGGTCTGCGGCCGGCTACGGCACCCGCACGACCGAGCGGACCAACCGCCGCTCGAGTTCGTGCGCCCGGGCAGCAGCCCTGCAGGACGTAGGAATCACCACAACCAAAGAAGGCCAAGCACACCGAGATGGTGATCGTCGCAGGTACCCCAGCCGCAAGCGTCGGGGCCTTGAGCGCAGCGAGATAGCGCTGACGCCACACCCTTTCAGTCGGATGGGTCGTGCACCGTGAAGACGACCTCGGCGCTGCCCTCCCCCTGGCCGTCGTCGGCCCGTACCACCGCCCGATGCTCGCCGGGCGAGAGCGACAGCCAGGCGAACTGATCGGCCCCGACCGCCACACGCTCACCATCTACCTCCCATGTGACCCGCTCGCCATCGAGTGCCTCCCCGGTGCTGGCGGTGGCCACCCCCCACAGCCGCAACGGGCTCGAGGTGGTGATCGCAGCCGTCGACCGCGGCCAGAGGATCGCGACACTCGGCGCCCGCCAGGGCACCTCTACTCGCACGGGTTCGCTGATGACGGTGTGGAACCCGTCACTGACCATGACCTGGACCAGCGCCGGGCCTGACGTCATCGCCGCTGGCGAGGTGGTCAACTCGTCAGTGTCGACACCCACCGCAAGCACCTGCCAAGTGCGGCCGTCGTCTCCAGACCACCGCACGAAACGGTCGACCTGTGCGGCGTCGTCAGCAGCATTCGCGTCCCAGCGGATGAACAACTGCTCACCATCGAAGCCGGCCTCCACCCCACGAACCTCTGGGGGACGCGAGGGCGCCTCGCGACGCCACACCTCCTCGCCCAGCTTGACGACCCGGATGGCGCTGACGCTGCCCTCGACCTCGCCCCCGGGGTCGCGCACCTTGGCCTGGACAATGCTGTCGGCATCGGCATCCGAACCGCCGGCGCACCCCCCGCATCCGTCACTGCAGGCACTCGTCGGAAGGAGGTGAACCTTTCCCTGGGACAGCACCTCTCGGTTCGGGCCGAGCAACTCGACGGTGAGATCGGGCACAACTCGCCCCTCGATGCCGGTGAACGCCTCGAGATGCAGCACGTGCTGCATCTGCACCTCGCCGCCGACGAGGCGGCCCGATACGACAAAGAGTGACTCGCGCTCATCTGGGCGCACGTGCTCGGTCCACTTCCCCCAGGGTGGCTCGGGCGGACCGGGGAAGACAGGCGGCCAGGTGAGCACCTGCTCGTCGTCGAGCGGCGCGAGCGTGCCCCGCGGCAACGGTACCCACACCGGCGAGAGCCGAGGATGCTCGATCATCAGCCGATGATGGTAGGGCGAAATCCACGGGTTCGCGCCGTATCCCATGAAGTCGGTCGACCAGGTGGGGCTCATGACGGTGGAGGTGGTCAGGTCGAAGCCGTACTCGCCGATCGTGCCGGTGCGCGCAGCCGCAGAGTCGTACGGCTCGTAGACGGGGTAGCTCCGGTCCCACTTGTTGTCGTCGGAGGGCAGATTGCCGAACACATGGGCAAACCCCAGCACGTGCCCCAGCTCGTGGGCGATCGTGGTGCCGCCGTTACCGCCGACGAAACCGGCGCCCACTCCACCGGGGTTGCCGCAGCCACCCGTGTCGCCAGTGGGTACCCCGCTCGGCAGCAGGGCGTAGTAGAAGCGGTCAGGTTGGTCGCCGTCGAGCGTACGAGCCACGCGCAGCCAGTACAGCAGGTCGATCCAACTCGTCGGGCAACTGCCATTCGCCATGTTGCCGGTGAGCGGGTTACTCCAGGTGAACGTGCCGGCCAGTGACACCTCGGGCCGGGGCG
>JBDTAU010000233.1:0-4413 GCA_039924465.1 Dermatophilaceae bacterium | reverse complement strand
TTGACGAGCATGGCGATCGTCCGAGCCAGCGGATCCGTCGCGATGGGCCCACCGACGAGCCGCTCGGCCAGCCCGAGATCAGGATCGGGGACGATGCGAGCCCCGTCAGCGGCATACCGATAGATGCCCGCGCCCGACTTGCGCCCCAACGTGCCGGCGGCAACGAGGGACTGCTGCAAACCCGTTGGGGCATAACGCTCGTCGCGCCCCGTCTGCTGCCAGACTGAGGTGCCGACGGCAAGGTTGACGTCCTGCCCGATGAAGTCGGTCAGCTCGAGCGGCCCCATCGGGAAGCCGCCACGCTCGCGCAGGATCCAGTCGACCGTGGCGGCGTCGGCCACGCCGCTCTCGACGATCCGCTGGGCCTCGCCGTAGAACGGTCGGGCGACCCGGTTGACGATGAAGCCCGGGGTCGAGGCGCACTGCACCGGCGTCTTGCCCCAGTGGGTCATCATCAGGGTCGCGTGGCGCAGGTAGGCCTCGGAGGTGGTCGCGGCATGGATCACCTCGACGAGACGCATCACCGGTGGGGGGTTGAAGAAGTGCAGCCCGAGGACCCGCTCCGGGTCGGGCACCGGCTCGGCGATGGCCCCGATGTCGAGGCTGGACGTGTTGGTTGCGAGCAGGGTCGTCGCAGGTTGGTGCTGCGCCACCTCGGTGAAGATGCGCTGTTTGAGGTCGAGGACCTCAGGGACGGCTTCGATGACGAGGCCGCACTCCGGCAGGTCGGTGATCGAGGAGACGGTCTGCAGCCGGGAGAGGATCGCCGTGGCCTCCTCGGGAGCGAGCCGACCCTTGCCCACCAGCCGCTCGAGAGTCGCAGCGAGGCGGGCGATCGCTGCCGCGGCGGCGCCCGGACCCGCGTCGACGAGGCTGACAGGGTGCCCGGCGGCCGCGGCCACCTGGGCGATGCCGGTCCCCATCGCGCCGGCGCCGATGACGGCCACGTGGGCGCGGGCGCGCTGCTCGTCAAGGTCCATGTCCCCATCCTGCCCCTTCCGCGCCGCTCGGCCGCGGGTCCCGCCCGGTCGGCTTCGCGGCTAGCATCGAAGATGTGACTGCTGCTGAGACGACGACCCACTCCGGAACCCACCCCCTGCTCGAGACGCACGCCCAGGTCCTCGACGAGATCCGGGCCGCCCTCACGGCGCGCTCCTGGTACTCGCGGTATCCGGAGTCGCCGAGCCCGCGGGTCTATGGCGAGTCGGCCGCGGCGGAGGGGCTTGCTGCCCATGAGGCGCACCTCAACGTGCCGTATGCCGGTGAGCTGGCTTCGGCGACCGACGGCACCGTGGTCGGCAGCGAGGTCTCGCCCTACGGTCCGACGCTCGGTGTGACGTATCCCCGGTTTGCGGTGGAGGCCGGCCTCGCGGCGGCCAAGGCGGCGATCCCGGGCTGGCGTGACGCCGGTGCGCAGGTGCGTGCTGCCGTCTGCGTCGAGATCGTCGACCAGATCAACAAGCGCAGTTTCGAGATGGCCAACGCCGTCATGCACACCTCGGGCCAGCCGTTCGTCATGTCGTTCCAGGCAGGCGGGCCGCACGCCCAGGAGCGGGCGCTCGAGGCAGTGGCGGCGGGACTGATCGAGCAGGAACGCGTCCCGGCCTCGGTCATCTGGGAGAAGCCGGGCAAGGACCGGGACGGCAAGCCGGCGCCGACCAGGATGCAGAAGGACTACCGGATCGTGCCCCGTGGGGTCTCCCTCGTCATCGGCTGCAACACCTTCCCGACCTGGAACGCCTACCCGGGGATCTTCGCCTCCCTGGTCACGGGGAACCCGGTCGTCATCAAGCCGCACCCGCGGGCCGTGCTCCCGCTCGCCATCACGGTCGAGATCGCCCGGACCGTGCTGACGGATGCCGGCTTCGACCCCGCCCTGGTGCAGTTGGCGGCTGAGTCCGACGGGGAGGGGCTGGCCAAGACCCTGGCCGAGCGGCCCGAGATCGCGCTCATCGACTACACGGGCGGCCCGACGTTCGGGGCCTGGCTCGAGCAGTCCGCGGCTGCGAACGGCAAGCTCGTCTACACGGAGAAGGCCGGTCTCAACTCGATCGTCGTCGACTCGACCGACAACCTGCGCGGGATGCTCGGCAACCTCGCCTTCTCGCTGACCCTCTACTCCGGGCAGATGTGCACGGCTCCGCAAAACCTCTATGTCCCGGCGGACGGGATCGACACGGACGAGGGCCACCTCAGCTTCGACGAGTTCGGCGACAAGCTCTCCGGCGCGGTGCAGCGGCTCACGGGTGACGACGCCAAGGCCGTGGAGTTGCTCGGCGCCACGGTCAACGACCAGGTCCGCTCCAACGCCGACTCGCTGGAGTCGCTCGCGGCCGAGGCCGATGGCCGGGTCGTGCTCGACTCGCGACGGATCGTGCACCCCAGCTATGCCGAGGCGGTCGTCCGGGCCCCGGGGCTCGTGGCCCTCGATGTGTCCCGCGAGGACATCTACACCCAAGAGTGCTTCGGGCCCGTCGGTTTCCTCATCGAGACGGCGTCCACGGACCAGTCCCTGGCCCAGTTGGCGGACACCGTCCACGAGCACGGGGGGATGACGGCGGCGGTCTACTCGACGAGCGAGGCAGTGTTGGATCGGGCTCGCCAGGCTGCCGTCGACGCGGGGGTCGCGCTGTCGGAGAACCTCACCGGCCAGATCTTCGTCAACCAGACGGCTGCGTTCTCCGACTTCCACGGCACCGGCGCCAACCCGGCTGCCAACAGCGCCTACACCGACGCGGCCTATGTCGCGAACCGCTTCCGGGTGATCACCTCAAGACGTCACGTCTGATGGTGTCTGTGCGCCGGGTCCGGACGAGGATCGACGCTTCACCACCACCGGTCGACGCCTCAGCACCACTGATTGACCGGGCGAGCCTGCAGCGCACGACGATCCGCACGCTGGTCCTCTCGCAGGTCCTCAGTGGGGTCGGCATGGCCAGTGGCATCGCCGTCGGTGCGCTGCTTGCCGAGGACCTGTCCGGGTCGGAGGCGCTGGCGGGTCTGGGCACGACCGCTCAGGTCCTCGGTGGGGCCCTCATCGCCATCCCGACGGCCAGGATCATGGCCGCCCGCGGCCGGCGCCCGGGCCTGCAGTTCGGCTACGCGTTGGCCATGGTCGGGGCGGCGCTCGTCGTGACGGCAGCGGTTGCCGGCAGTTTCCCTCTCATGCTCGTCGGCATGCTCCTGTTCGGTGGGGGCACCGCCGGCAACGGTCAGGCCCGTTACGCCGCAGCGGACCTGGCGGAGGAGCATCGTCGAGGCCGGGACCTGTCGATCGTGGTCTGGGCGACGACGATCGGCTCCGTCCTCGGGCCCAACCTCGTCGGTCCCGGCAAGGACCTCGCCCGGATCATCGGCATCCCGGACCTGGCCGGCTCGTTCATCTTCTCTCTGGCCGGCTTCGTCCTGGCCTTCCTCGTGATCAACCGGTTGCTGCGCCCGGACCCGCTGTTGACCTCGCGCGCCCTCGAGAGAGGGGCCGCCGCGTCCTCAGCCCAGCGGCGTACGGAAGCGGCGGTGCCGGCCCGCGCCGATGAGGTCGCCTCCGAACTCGAGCCGACGGACACGGTCGGCGCGGGCAGCGTCGATGCCGAGGTCCTGGTCGACCACGATGGGTCACTGACGCGCGGCCTGCAGGTGCTGCGGGCGAAGGCTGATGCGCGGCTCGGCATGCTGACGATGGCGCTCGGGCACGTCGTCATGGTCGGCGTCATGGTGATGACCCCGATCCACATGAAGCACGGCTCCGCGGGCCTGGAGGTGATCGGCTTCGTCATCTCGATCCACATTCTCGGGATGTACGCCTTCTCACCGGTCGTCGGGATGGCGGTCGACCGTTGGGGAGGGCGCCCGGTGGCGGCGACCGGCGGGGTGGTCCTCACGCTCGCGTCCCTGCTCGCAGCACGCTCGATGCCCGGGTGGTCAGGGCTGTTGCTCGTCTCGCTCTTCCTGCTCGGCGTGGGATGGTCGTGCACGCTGGTCTCCGGGTCGACGATGCTGACCGCTGCGGTGACGGCGGAGGAGCGGCCGGCGGCCCAGGGCGTGTCCGAGGTCTTCATGGGACTGGCCGGCGCCGGTGGCGGTGCGATCGCCGGTGTGGTCGTTGACCGGCTCGGCTACGGCACCCTCGCGACGGGGGCCGCGTTCGTCGGGGTGGCGGTCATCGCGCTGACTGCGGTCATGGGTCGCGCCCGCCCCTGAGTCGAGTGGCCCCGCGCGTGCCCGAGTCGAGTGGCCCCGAGCGTGCCCGAGTCGAGTGGCCCCGAGCCGCCGACAGACTGGGCTTTGGGAGACAGGCTGTGTTTCGGCGCAGGAACTGCGTGGGGCACCTCGTCCGATGCCCCGAACCGCAACCTCTGCGCCAAACAGCAGCGCGCCCGCTCCTCGCACCGGGGTGCACCCTGGTTTCGAGAG
>JBDTAU010000232.1:0-4167 GCA_039924465.1 Dermatophilaceae bacterium | reverse complement strand
CCACAAGGTTGTCGGAGGTGATGACCGGCTGCGGGGGGAAGGTGACCACCTGCTCACGCAGGTCGATGTTGGCTCGCACCTTGTCCACGAACGGGATGAGGAAGTGCAACCCCGCTGTCAACGTCTTGTCGTAGCCACCAAGTCGTTCGATGATCTGCGCGGTCTGTTGCGGCACGATCCGGACGGTGCGCAACACGATGATCAGTGCCACGATGATGACAATTATTGCAATGATGGCTAGGGGATCCACGAATACCTCTCCCTGTAGGGTGCGCCCCCGTCGGAGGCGCGCTTTGGTCTGTTGACTTGGGTCAGCTACCGATGATCTTGGCCCTGCTCACGACCGCAGTCGCTCCATCGATCCGCTCGACCACGACTTCTTCGCCGGGCTCGATCACCTCGTTCGACGCGCTCCGGGCACTCCACGTCTCACCCGCGAGCTTGACCCGGCCGCCCGACGAGCTGACCCGGTCGAGCACGAAGGCCGATCTGCCGATCTGGGCATCGGCCCCCATCTTTTGCAGCTCGGTGACTGAGAATCGGCCCTTGAGGTAGGGCCGGACGGTGACGACCATGACGACAGCGACCACCGCAGCAACCACGGCCTGGACCGCGACCGGCAACCCGAAGGCGGCGGCAGCGGACCCACCGAGGGCGCCCCCGGCCAGCATCAGGAACATGAAGTCGACCGTGGCCGCTTCGATGCCGACCAGCACCAGGGCTGCCCCCAGCCAGATCAGCCATCCCTGTCCGTCGTCGAACACGACATCACCTGCTCTTCCGTTGTCGTGAGGGTTGTCCGGAAATCATCGGGCCGTCCGTGCGACGTCGCTGGGTTCCCCCTCGTTCCATGAACGAGCCGGCGTCGCTGCACGTTCCTTGGGCTCATGAGGCAGCCCGCGCCGTCCAGCGCTCGCCCCGGCGCTCCAACACGAGCGGCATGCCGAAGGTGACTGAGAGGTTCTCCGCCGTCAGGGTCAGCTCGAGTGGCCCGGCCGCAACCACCCGGCCCTCACGGATCATCAGCACGTCGGTGAATCCCGGCGGGATCTCCTCGACGTGGTGGGTCACCAGGACCATGGCCGGGGCCTCGGTGTCGGCTGCGAAGTCGGCCAGCCGGCGCACGAGGTCCTCCCGCCCACCAAGGTCGAGCCCAGCCGCCGGCTCATCGAGCAGCAGCAACTCCGGATCGGCCATCAGGGCACGGGCGATCTGCACCCGCTTGCGCTCTCCCTCGCTCAGCGTGCCGTAGCGACGATCAGCGAGGTGCTCCGCGCCCATTGCCCGCAGCAGTTGCATCGCCCGGACGTAGTCGAGCGTGTCGTAGCGCTCACGCCAGCGACCGACGATCCCGTAGGACGCCGTGACGACCACATTGCCGACGAGTTCGTCGCCGGGGATCCGCTCGGCCATCGACGCGCTGGCGAGCCCGATCCGCGGGCGCAACTCGAACACGTCGACGGCGCCGAGCACCTCGCCCAGCACGCCAGCCACCCCGGTCGTCGGGTGCATCCGGGCCGAGGCGATCTGGAGCAACGTGGTCTTGCCTGCACCGTTGGGTCCGAGGACGACCCAGCGCTCGCCCTCCTCCACCTCCCACGTCACGTCATCGAGCAGGGTGGCGTTGCCGCGCCGGACGGTGACACCGGCGAGGGCGAGGACATCGCTCATGCACCCGACCCTATGGCACGGCGTCGTCGACGAAGCGGCGGGACACCCACCCCACCGCCTACGATGAGTCGATGCCTGCCCTCCCCGCGTCAGTGCGGCTCGCACTGTGGACGACTGCGAGTTGGCAGGGCGCCTACCCTGCCGCCGAATCCCTCGCCCGGGCCCTGCCGGACGTCGACCACGTCGCTGGTGACCTCGATCGGCTCAGGCTCTGGCACGACCTCGGCGAGCGGGCCCTCTTCGTCGCGCTCCCGCGTCCCGGTGACACTGCCGGGCTCCCGGGGACCTCACCGGAGGCGGTGGCCCACGCCGTCGACGCGGGCGAGTGCGCGTTCGTCGCCGCCATCGGCGGGCTCCTCGTCCCGACCCTCTCGCACTACGGCAGCCAGGACGACACCGGTCTGCGCAGCGACTGGACCGCTTACGACTGCGCCCCGACCCCGCAACACCGACTGGAGATGCTTGACCTGCGCAGCATCGAGCAGGCACTCCTGGCCTCGGTGGCCCGGCACACTGCCGAGTTCGAAGCCAGCGGCGGATCCCCCTGGGACGCGCACCACCGCGACACCGCCGATGCCGCGATCCGCCGTGGGGTCTGGGGGTTGCCCGACCAGACACCCAACCGGGCGATCCGGGTGATCGTCAGCGCCGCCCGGATCGGCGCCCTGGTCGATGGCGCTGGTGAGCGGATGGTCCCGGCCCGGGGCCCGGTCGCGGCCGCAGACGTTCACCGACGCGAGCAACTGCTCCGATCGCTGTCAGCCGACGCCGACCTCGCCCTGAGCGGGGCCACCAATGTGGCCGTCATGGCCCTGGCCGGGTGGCGTCCAGCCTGATCCTCGGCGACCTCGCTCAGCTGGCGCGAATGCGGCCGTGAACTCCAGTGCTCCCGGGCGTGGCGTCCTACGCTGGCCCCATGACTGACCAACCGCCCCTGGAAGTACTGGACGAATCGACCTTTACGACGGTCCTGTGCGTCGCGGCCCACCCGGACGACCTGGAGTACGGGACTGCAGCAGCCGTCGACAAGTGGGTCCGGGCGGGCAAGACCGTGACCTATGTCCTCGCCACGAGCGGCGAAGCCGGAATCGACACGATGCCACCCGAGCAGGCGGCTCCGGTCCGAGAGGCGGAGGAGCGCGCCGGCGCCGCAGTCGTCGGCGTCGACGTCGTCACCTTCCTCGGCTTCCAGGACGGCGTCGTCGAGTACGACCTCCGGTTGAGACGCGAACTGGCCCGTGAGATCCGGATCCGCCGACCCGACCTGCTGGTGACCCTCACCCATGCCGAGCAGTTCAGCAGCGGCGGGGTCAATCAGGCCGATCACCGCAACGTCGGCCTGGCCGCGATCGACGCGCGCGCTGCCGCCGGGAATCGCTGGATCTTTCCCGAACTCATCGAGGAGGGCCACGACCCCTGGCAGGTCCCCCACCTCTTCGTCAGTGCCGACCCGCAGTCGACGCACTGGGTCGATGTCTCGGGCCACTACGAGGCGGCCGTCGCCTCGTTGTCCTGTCACGAGGCCTACAACGCGGCGCTTCCCGACGACTTCCCCCAACCCGCACACCTGCTGGACACGATCCTCGGCGGTGCGGGTAGGGCTCTCGGGGTCGAGCACGCCGTCACCGGGCGGTTGCTCGGTTGAGCGGGCGATCAGTGACCGCGCCCGGACCGCGCCCGGACCGCGCGCGCCAACGCGCTCAGCCGCCCACAACCTGGCGGTAGACGTCCAGGGTCCGCTCACCGATCGAGGTCCACGCGAAGGACTCCACCGCGCGGGCACGCCCGGCCACCCCGAATCTCTTGGCTCGCTCCGGGTCGGACAGGGCACGGTTGAGCGCGGCCGCGAGGTCCGCGACGAAGCGGTCCGGGTCAACGGGCGTGCCCGTGCCGTCAGCCACCTGCTCGATCGGCACCAGCCAGCCGGTCTCCCCGTCGACGACCACCTCCGGGATGCCTCCGGTGGCCGTCGCCACGACCGGGAGCTCGCACGCCATGGCCTCGAGGTTGACGATCCCCAGCGGCTCATAGATCGAGGGGCAGGCGAAGACGGTGCCGTGGCTGAGGAGTGCAACGACTTCCGACCGCGGCCGCATGTCGGGGATCCAGACGACTCCCCCGCCGCGCTGGGCGCGGAGGGTGTCGATCAGCCCCTCCACCTCGGCCTTGATCTCGGCCGTGTCGGGGGCCCCGGCACAGAGCACGAGCTGGACCTCCGGGGGCAGTTCGGCGCAGGCCCGCAGGAAGTAGGGAAGCCCTTTCTGCCGGGTGATCCGCCCGACGAAGACCACGGAAGGTCGGTCCGGGTCCATCCCATGCCCGACGACCACCTCGCGAGCGGCGGGCGACCGGTCGGGCGCCCACTCCTGCGAGTCGATCCCGTTGTGTACGACGTGAACTCGGCTCGGGTCGAGCGCCGGGTAACTCCGGAGGATGTCCGCGCGCATCCCGGCGCTGACCGCAATGACGCCGGTTGCCCCTTCATAGGCGGTCCGC
>JBDTAU010000231.1:0-6341 GCA_039924465.1 Dermatophilaceae bacterium | reverse complement strand
CCGCCGAAGGCGATGTCGCAGGTGACCGGGCCGCGATCGGTCACCACCTCGACACCGTCCTGGTGCACCCAACTGGGGACGTTGACGAAGGACACGTCACGGATCTGGTTGTCCAAGAAGGAAACCCGAGCCGTCACCCGCCCGGACGGCACGTCGATGCGGACGTCGACGGAGCCACTCCCCTGGCGCGCGATGCGGCCGGACTCCACCGCCCACACACCGAGGGCGATGGTGCCGTGCCCACAGGCCGTCGAGAAGCCGTCCTTGTGCCAGAACAGGACACCGAGGTCGCCGCCCTCATCGTCGGGGTCAGTCACGAATCCGCCATACATGTCCGCATGCCCGCGAGGCTCGCTGCACAGCAAGCGTCGGGCGAACTGCACCTCGTCGCTGGCCATCGCCAGGACGCGCTTCTCCGCGACCGTGGCACCCTCGAGCCGGACCGCACCGGGGGCGACGATCCGGAAGGGCTCCCCGCCGGTGTGGTAGTCCTCGGTGCTGAAGCCGTGCGGTTGCTCAGGCGCCAAGGTAGGCCTCCACAACCCGGGGATCGCCGCGCAACTCGTCGGCGCTGCCCTCGATGGTCACCTGGCCCGAGTCGATGACGTAGCCCCGGCTGGCGACCTTGAGGGCGGACCGGGCGTTCTGCTCGATGAGCAGCACGGCGGTGCCCTCCTCGTTGATCGAGCGGACCACGTCCATGACCTGGGCCACCATGAGCGGCGCGAGGCCCATCGACGGCTCGTCCAGCATGAGCAGCCGCGGCCCGGCGATCATGGCCCGCCCGATGGCGAGCATCTGCTGCTCGCCGCCGGACAGGGTGCCACCCTGCTGGCCGCGCCGCTCCAGCAGACGCGGCAGCAACGAGTAGACCTGCTCGATCCGCTGCTCGATCGCCTTGGTGTCCCGGACCGCATAGCCGCCGACCTGGAGGTTCTCGTGAACCGTCAGACGGGAGAAGATCCGGCGGCCCTCCGGCACCTGGATGATGCCCATCTCGACCAGGTCCCACGGCTTGGCGGCCGTCACGTCCTTCCCGAAGGCCCGGATGGTGCCGGACACGGCCCGGACGATGCCGGAGACCGCTCCGACCGTGGTGGACTTGCCGGCTCCGTTGTTGCCGAGGAGGGAGACGGTCTCGCCCTCCCCCACGGTCAACGAGAGGCCACGGAGCGCCTCGACCTTGCCGTAGTTGACGACGAGGTCCTCGATCTCGAGAACGTTGGTCATGGCCGGCCCCCCTCGCTCGGTCCGTCGGTGGTCTCGTCGGGCCCCTCGGCCTCATCGGCCTCGTCGGGGTCCTCGACGCCGAGGTAGGCCTCGATGACCGCCGGGTCGTTGCGGATCTGCTCCGGCGTGCCGTCCGCGATCTCCTTGCCGTAGTTGAGCACGACGATCCGCTCGGAGACCCGCATGACCAGGCCCATGTCGTGCTCGATGAGGACGACCGAGGTGCCGAGGGAGCTGATCCGGCGGAGCAGGTCGAGCAGTTGCTCCTTCTCGTTGTGGTTCAGGCCTGCGGCTGGCTCATCCAGGAGCAGCATGTTCGGCTCCCGGGCCAGGGCTCGGGCGATCTCGACCCGGCGCTGCTCGCCGTAGGGCAGGTTGCGCACCTCGGCCCCACGGTTGCCGTGGGAGCCGACGAAGTCGAGCCACCGGTGGGCCTCGTCGGTCGCCTCCTGTTCGCTGCGCCGGAAGCGGGGGGTGTGCAGCACGGCGTCGAACGCGTTCTGCTTGATCCGGACGTGCATCCCGGCCCGGACGTTGTCGAGCACGCTGAGCTCGCCGAAGAGGCGCAGGTTCTGGAAGGTCCGGGCCACCCCGCGGATGGCGATCCGGGCCGGCCGCCACCCGGTGACGTCCGCGCCGTCGAAGTGGACCGTGCCTGCTGAGGGCTTGTAGAAGCCGGTGATGCAGTTGAAGGCGCTCGTCTTCCCGGCCCCGTTGGGGCCGATGACCGAGAGCACTTCGCCCTCGTGGACGTCGAAGCTCAGGCCGTTGACGGCCGTGACACCGCCGAACTGGACGGTCATGTCGCGGACCTGGAGCAGCACCGGGCGCTCCGCGACCGCTCTGGAGGACGTGGTGGTCGGGCTCGTCATGATGCCGCCTCCTTCTCCGGGTGGGCCGCCCGGCGCTTCTCGGTGCGAGAGGATTTCTCCGAGACCCGATGTGGCCAGATGCCTTGGGGCCGGAAGATCATGACCACGATGAGCAGCACCCCGAAGATGAGGTAGCGCCAGTTCTCGGCGCCTCGGAGCAACTCGGGCAGCAGCGCGATCAGGACCGCCCCGACGACGACGCCCGGGGTCGATCCCATACCGCCGAGCACCACGGCCATGAGGATGAGGGCGGACCAGAGGAAGTTGAAGCTCGGCGGCGAGATCGCGGTCTGGTGGACCGCGAAGAGGACCCCAGCGAGACCGCCGAAGATGGCCCCGGTGATGTAGGCGGCGAGCTTCACCTTGTAGGTGTGGATGCCCATCGCCTCGGCGGCGTCCTCGTCCTCGCGGACGAAGCGCCACGCCCGCCCGAGCCGGCCCCGCCCGAGCCGCGACGAGGCGAGGACGGCGGCGCCGACCACGACCACGACGATCCAGTAGGTCGCGATGTCGGAGCGCAGCCCGAAGTCGCCGAAGTCGGGGATGCCGAAGACGCCGTTGGGGCCGCCCGTGAAGTCCAGGTTGTTGGCGGTGAGCCGGATGATCTCTCCGAAGCCCAGGGTGACGATCGCGAGGTAGTCGCTGCGCAGGCGCAGGGTCGGTCCACCGATGATGACGCCCCCGAGGACGGCCGCGGCGATGACGACGGGGATGGTCAGCAGGATCGGCCAGTTGAACGTCGTCGACAGGACCCCGGAGGTGTAGGCCCCGATGGCGAAGAACGCCGCATACCCGAGGTCGAGCAGGCCGCAGTAGCCCACGACGACGTTGAGCCCGACGGCCAGCATGATGAAGATCAGTGCATCGGTGGAGATCCGGATGGCGTAGGTCGACGAGTTGATGAAGGGCATGGAGACCGCGACCGCCATGATGATCCAGCCGAAGAGGGGATGCCCGACGAGGCGGCTGACCGGGTTGACCCGGGGCGGCGAACCTTGGGTGAGGCCGGCTCCGACCTGACCGACCGTGCTGTCGCCTCTGCGGTCGACTGCGTTGACGAAGCCCGAGGCTCCTTCGTCGGCCGGCCTGCCGGTGGGATCGTCGCTCATCAGACGCGCTCCGTCACTCGTTCGCCGAGCAACCCCGTGGGCCGCACCGTCAGGAACAGGATGAGGAAGGCGAAAGCGAAGACATCGCGCCACTCACTGCCGAGCAAGGCGGTCCCGAAGGACTCCAGCAGCCCGAGCACGATGGCGCCAAGGACCGCGCCACGCAGGTTGCCGATGCCGCCGATGACGGCGGCGGTGAACGCCTTGAGCCCGATGATGAAGCCCATCAGGAAGTCGACCTTGCCGTAGTAGGCACCCGCCATGACGCCGGCGGCACCCGCCAGGGCGGACCCGATGAAGAAGGTCCGCGAGATGACGTTGTCGACGTTGATCCCCATGAGCAGGCAGGCCTTCGGGTCCTGGGCGATGGCTCGCATGGCCCGTCCTGATCGGGTGCGGCTGATGATCTGGTCCAGGGCGATCATGAGGGCAACCGCGACGAACATCATGATCAGCTGGGCATAGGTCAGTCGCGCTCCGAAGATGTTCACCGCCTCGTTGCCGAACCCGAACGGGTACACCCGCGGGTTCGGCCCGTAGGCCACGGCGATGCCGTACTCGAGCGCGAAGCTGGCACCGACTGCCGTGATGAGCACGGACAACCGCGGAGCGCCGCGCAACGGACGATAGGCGACCCGCTCCAGGACCAGTCCGATCGTCCCGGTGAGCGTCATGGCGAGGACGAGGATGACCATCAGAGCGAAGATGGACCCGCCCCCGAGCGCGCCGGCGCCGATCGTCAGCATGGTGTAGCCAGCGAAGGCACCCAACATGTAGATGTCACCGTGGGCGAAGTTGAGCAGCTTGATGATCCCGTAGACCATCGAGTAGCCGAGGGCGACGAGGCCGTAGAACGACCCGACGAACAGGCCGTTCAGGATCAGTTGGAGCAGGTACTCAACGTCCATGACGCTCCTGGATGCGCTGGGCCCGGACCAGGTCCGGACGGGTGAATGGGGCTCTCACCGGCGGCGGCGCCCGCGCGGGCGTGCGCGTCACCGCACGGATCCGCCTGCGCGGCGCCGGCTGGCGCCGCGCAGGCGGGAGGCGTCACGAGTTCTTGGCGAAATCACCGTTCTTGACGACGAGGATGTCGAACCCGCCCTCGGTCAGGGTGTGCTCGGGGGTGAACTTGAGCGCGCCGCTGAAGATCTTGAAGCCGTCGATCTTCTCCAGGGCGGCGATGATGTCGTCACCCTTGGTCGAACCGGCGTTCTTCAACGCCTCGGCTGCCACCCGGACCGCGTCATACGACTGCGTCGAGTAGGGACCGGGGTCGGAGCTGAAGGCGGCCTTGTACTTCGCGATCCAGGCCTCGCCGCCGGGGATGGTCTGCGGCGTCTGGGTCATCGTCGCGTAGACGCCCTCGGCGTTCGCATCGCCGGCGATGCTGACCAGTTGCTTGTCGACCGAGCCGTCGGCGACCATCATCTTTCCGGTGTAGCCGGCAGCCTTGAGCTGCTTGATGAGGAGCCCGCCCTCCTGGTAGTAGCCCGTCCAGTAGACGAAGTCCGGCTTGGCCCGCAGGATGGCTGTGACGGCGGCCGAGTAGTCGGACTCGCCTGCCGTGACCGACTGCTGGCTGACGACCTTGACGGCAGCATCCCCCTCCAGGTCAGCCGCGGTGCGGGTCGTGATGTCCTTGGAGTAGGACGTGTTGTCATCGACCAGGGCAACGGCCTTGAACCCCGAGGACTTCATGAAGTCGACTGCGGCCTGAGCCTGTTGGGCTCCGGTTCCGTTGAGGAGGAAGACGTTCTTGAGCTTGTCCTTGACGAGGTCGTTGGAGTTCGCCGCGGGGATGATCATCGGGATGCCGGCCTTGTTGAAGATCGACAGCGTCGGCAGGGTGGCCGATGAGCAGTAGCCGCCGACCGAGACGATGGTCCCAGCGGTCACCAACTTGGCCGCTGCGGCGGCCGCCGTCTTGGGGTCACACGCGCCGTCCTCGGCGACGAGTTTGAGCTGCCTTCCGTTGACGCCCCCCGCCTTGTTGACCTCGTTGACGGCGAGCTGAGCCCCGTTCTTCATGTACGGGCCGATGGCGGCACTGCCCCCGCTGAGCGGGGTGATCATGCCGAGGATGATGTCGCCGGTCCCACTCCCGCCACCAGTGGATTCGTTGGTCAACCCGCCGCCACCGCAGGCCGCGAGGCCGAGGACGAGCCCCGCTGCTGCCGCGCCTGCGCCGATCCGAGACCTGCTGATCATGTCACTCTCCACTCTGACGGCATCGACCGTCGCTGACGATTCCCACACTCAATATCGTGTGACATTGCACATGGGAACTGTACGGAATGCGTTCCCGCGCGAGGCAAGGTCTGAGCGGAGGTGATGCCAAACCGTGACCTCACCCGCGTCGGGTCACCCGGGTCACCAGACCCTGATCTCCGGCCTTGACCCCCGGCCCTGATCTCAGAGTTCGAAGCCGGCCGGGAAGGGGTCCGTGGGGTCCAGGAGGTACTGCGCGGTCCCGGTGATCCAGGCCCGGCCGGTGAAGCTGGGGCGAATCGCCGGTCGACCGGCCACCGACGTCTCGCCGAGGACGCGGGCGCCGAACCGGCTGCCGATGAAGGACTCGTTGACGACTTCCTCGCCGATCCCGATCGTCCCGCGGGCGTACTGCACGGCGAGCCGGGCACTGGTCCCGGTGCCGCACGGTGAGCGATCGAACCAGCCGGGATGGATCGCCATGGCGTGCCGGCCGTGCAACGGGGTTGAGTCCGGGGCCTCGAGGTAGACGTGGTGACAGGTGTTGATCTCCGGCTGTTCGGGGTGCACGACCGGGTTCTGCTCGTTGATCGCGTCCATGATCGCCAGGCCCGCCTCGAGGAGTTTGCCCTTGGCGCTGCGCTCGAACGGCAGACCGAGCTCGGACAGCTTGACGAAGGCGTAGAAGTTGCCGCCATAGGCCAGGTCGTAACGGACTCGGCCGAAGCCCGGCACCTCGACGACCGCGTCGAGGGCCTCGACGTAGGACGGGATGTTCTCGAGGGTCACGGAGGTGGCCTGCCCGTCATCGACCGCGACCCGGGCCGTGACCAGGCCCGCGGGGGTGTCGAGCCGCACCACGGTCTCCGGCTCGGTGACCTCGACCATCCCGGTCTCGACCAGGACGGTGGCCACCCCG
>JBDTAU010000230.1:0-4610 GCA_039924465.1 Dermatophilaceae bacterium | reverse complement strand
TCGGCACCCGCCAGCAACCGGCGCCCGGGCAGCGCCGTCGGGACAGCGGCTACGACGAGGTGCGGGTCATCATCGAGATCGACGGCCGGCTCGGTCATGAGGGTTGGGTGGCCCAGACCGTGGACCGTCACCGGGACCTCGACGCGGCGACCGAGGGATGGCTCACCATCCGCCCCACCTGGGTCGACATAGCCGTCAAACCCTGCGCCCTGGCCATCGATCTCGGCGCGGTCTTCTGGCAGCGCGGCTGGCGAGGGCAGGTCCGGCCGTGCCGACGCGCCGGCTGCGCCGTCAGGCTCGTCCGCTCGGCAGGCTGACCAGCGCCTGTGTGCACTCACCGCCCTCCCAAGGGCCGCCCGCGCACACAGCGACCTGCAAGCGCAAGCGACCACAGAGCCGCAGGCCTCAGGCGTCGTACCCAATTGACGCCCGACCCGAACCGGCGCTCCGGGCCTCGCTCGTTCCTCACTCGTTTCCTCACGCCTTGGGTCAGGCGTCGTAGTCGAGGGCCACCTCGTCGGTCACCGGGTGGCTCTGGCAGGTCAGCACGATGCCGGCCTTGACCTCCTCCGGCTCGAGCGCGTAGTTGCGGTCCATCCGCACCTCGCCCGACACGAGTCGCGCACGGCACGTCCCGCACACGCCGTTGGTGCACGAATACGGCACGTCGGGCCTGACCCGGAGCGCCGCGTCGAGGATCGTCTCCTCCTTGCTCGGCATCGGGACCACGGTCGTGCGCCCGTCGAGGTTGATGGTGACGGTCGCCTCCGGGGGCGCGGACTCGTCCACGACGACCTTGCGGCGCGCCTCGGTCCCGTCATCGACGTGGAAGATCTCGTAGTGGATGTGCCGCCCCTCGACCCCGCGCTCCTTGAGCAGCGACTCGGTGCCGGTCACCATGCCGAACGGCCCGCAGAGATACCACTCATCAACCGTCGAGACCGGCACCAGGGCGGTGAGGATCCGCTCCACCCGCTCCGGATCGAGCCGTCCGGAGAACAGCTCGACGTCCTGCACCTCGCGGGAGAGGACATTGACCAGTTGGAAGCGTCCCGGGAAGCGGTTCTTCAGGTCCTCCAGCTCCTCGAGGAACATGATCGAGTTGGTCCGCCGGTTGCCGAAGAGCAGGGTGGCCCGCGACTTCGGCTCCTCCTCGAGCGCCGTGGTCAGCAGCGAGATGACCGGGGTGATCCCCGAGCCCGCAGCGAGCGCCACGTGATTCCGTATGCCGCTGGGCTGGGTCGGACACGTGAACGACCCCAGCGGGGTCATCACCTCCACGACATCACCGGGCCGCAGCTCGTCGTTGATCCAGTTCGACATCCGCCCCTCGGGGACCCTGGCCACCGCCACGCGCCGGGTGTTTGATCGCCCACGAGCGTTGCGGGACTGGCAGATCGAGTAGGACTGGCGGACCTGCTCGTCACCGATCTGCGCCCGGACCGTGAGGTGCTGGCCAGGCTCGAAGACGTATTCGTCGGTCAGCTCGTCCGGGACGAGGAAGGTCACCGCGACGGCGTCGTCGGTGAGGCGCTCGATGCTGGCGACCGGGAGCGGGTGGAAGCGGGCCGCTCTCCGGCCGGGCGCCTCGGCCACCGCGGGGGTCCCAACGTCGGATGCAGCGTCGGATCTGGGGTCGGCGTCGGGATCGCTGATGTCGGTGCTCGTCTCGGTCACGGTCGTCCTAGAGTGCCTTGAACTCGTCGAAGGGCTCACCGCAGGCATTGCAGCGTCGCAGCGCCTTGCAGGCCGTCGAGCCGAAGTGGGTGATCTCGGTCGTGTCGTCCGATCCGCACTGGGGGCAGGCCACGACGTGCCGGGCCAGTTGAACGGTGACCGGACCAGCGGCGGCGACCCGCCCGGGTGGGGCGATACCGAAGTCGCGCAGGTTCGCCTTGCCGGTCTCGGTCATCCAGTCGGTCGTCCACGCCGGCGACAGCCGGGTGCGCACCTCGGCCCGGTAGCCGCGCGAACTGGCCTCGAACTCGATCCGGGAGCGGATCGCCTCCATGGCCGGACACCCGGAGTAGGTCGGGGTGATCGTGACGAGCACCGACCGGGACGACTCGTCGACCTCGACGTCTCGCAGGATCCCAAGGTCGGCGATCGAGATGACCGGGATCTCCGGGTCCGGCACAGCCGAGATCGCTTGCGCCACAGCGACCTTCGCTTCGAGTTCCGGCATGACGGCACTCACCCCCGTCACCACGTCGCTCCGGGATGGGACCGGGCGATGTGCTGCATCTCGGCCAGCAGGGAGCCCATCGGTCGCGAGTGGACCCCGTCACGCCCACCGCGCGAGCGCCACTTCGACGGCTCCGGCATCGTCAGCGTGGCCTGTGCCACCGTCGCCTCCACGACCTGCGCCGCCCCGACCCGCATCTCGCTCGGAAGCCGGCCGACGACGCCCGCCTCGACAGCCTCCACAGCACCCGGATGGTCGTCGAAGACTTCGTCGACGTAGGGGGCGACCCACTCGAGCGCGGCCTGCATCCGGTCGTGCGACTCCGACGTGCCGTCCCCGAGCCGCAGCACCCAGTGCCGGGCGTGGTCGAGGTGGTATCGGACCTCCTTGACCGCCTTGGCGGCCACCCCCGCGACGAGCTCGTCCGAGGAAGCCAGCTGAGCGGCATACAACTCGTTCTGGTAGGCGGCGAACCACAGCATCCGGGCCATCTCCTGGGCGAAGTCACCCCGCCCCTGCTCGACCAGGTGCACGTTGCGCCATTGCCGCTCGTCGCGCAGCATCGCGTAGTCGTCCTCGCTGCGGCCGGTGCCGTCGAGTTCGCCGACCCGGGTGTAGAGGGCGCGGGCCTGGCCGAGGAGGTCGAGGGCGACGTTGCCCAGGGCCATGTCCTCCTCGATCTGGGGGGCGTTGGTCATCCACTCGCCGAGTCGTTGCGCGTACACCATCGCGTCGTCGGCGATCCCCAGGACGTAGTCAGCGGTGGTGTCCTTGCTCGTGTCCTCCGTCGTCACAGGTACTCCACGTCCTCCGGCACGTCGTAGAACGACGGGTGCCGATAGATCTTGTCCGCAGCGGGGTCGAAGAAGGACTCCTTCTCGTCCGGACTGCTCGCGGTGATGTCATCGGCCCGGACGACCCAGAGCGAGACGCCCTCCTGGCGGCGGGTGTAGACGTCGCGCCCGTTGCGCAGCGCCATCTCCGCGTCGGGCGCGTGCAGCGAGCCGACATGGGTGTGCGACAGCCCGCGCTTGCCGCGGACGAACACCTCCCAGAGGGGCCAGGACTTCTCGGCCACGGCGCTCACGTCAGGCGCACCAGTCACGCCGCTCGCTCCTTCGCCTCGTGCTTGGCGGCGTAGGCGTTGGCGGCCTCCCGCACCCAGGCACCGTCCTCGTGGGCGGCCCGTCGGTGCGCGACCCGCTCGGCGTTGCAGGCCCCGTCGCCGCGCAGCACCCGCCAGAACTCGTCCCAGTTGATCGGGCCGAAGTCCCAGTGGCCGCGCTCCTCGTTCCAGCGCAGGTCGGGGTCCGGCAGGGTGAGACCGAGCTTCTGCGACTGCGGCACGAGCATGTCGACGAACTTCTGCCGCAGGTCATCGTTGCTGAAGCGCTTGATGCCCCAGGCCATCGACTGCGCCGTGTGCCCACCCTTGGCGGCCTCCCCCGTGTCCGGAGGGCCAAACATCATCAGGGCCGGCCACCACCACCGGTCGACCGCGTCCTGGGCCATCGCGTGCTGCGCCTCCGTCCCGCGGGACAGGACCCAGAGGATCTCGAAGCCCTGCCGCTGGTGGAAGCTCTCCTCCTTGCAGACCCGGATCATGGCCCGGGCGTAGGGCCCGTAGGAGCACCGGCAGAGTGGCACCTGGTTCATGATCGCGGCGCCGTCGACGAGCCAGCCGATCGCGCCGTTGTCGGCCCACGTCAGCGTCGGGTAGTTGAAGATCGAGGAGTACTTCTGTTTGCCGGAGTGCAACCGGTCGAGCAGCTCGGAACGATCGATGCCGAGGGTCTCGGCGGCCGAGTAGAGGTAGAGCCCGTGCCCCGCCTCGTCCTGGACCTTGGCGATGAGGATCGCCTTGCGCCGCAGCGACGGGGCCCGGGTGATCCAGTTGCCCTCGGGTTGCATGCCGATGATCTCGGAGTGCGCGTGCTGGGCGATCTGGCGGATCAGGGTCTGCCGGTAGTCGTCGGGCATGGCATCGCGCGGCTCGATCCGCTGATCGGCCGAGATGAGCGCGTCGAAGTCGTGGCCGATCTCGGCTCGGCGGTCCTCGTGGGCACGCGCCTGGTCGTAGGCGTCGGTTTCCGCCGCGTTGAGGGGGTCGTTCGGGTCGATGACGTCATTGCCATACATATGCCCAGTATGCGAGATGAGCGCCGCAACCGGAACCCTGACCACCGCGAGAGCAGCCGGCTGGGGCTGAGAGGATGGCTGGGTGTCCACCCACGACCAGCCCCACGACCAGCCCCATGACCACAGCCACGACCAGCCCCATGACCACTCGCACGAGCACGGTGCGCCGCACAGCCACGAGCCGGGGCCCCTGGCCGACGCCAGCGTGCGCCTGGCCAAGGTCGCCGATGCCCCCGCGGTCGGGATCGTGCAATCGGTCATCATGCGGCAGTCGTATGCCGCTGAC
>JBDTAU010000229.1:0-6115 GCA_039924465.1 Dermatophilaceae bacterium | reverse complement strand
AAGGGATTCGAACCCCTAACCTTCTGATCCGTAGTCAGATGCTCTATCCGTTGAGCTACGGGTGCCAGCCCCGCACGGCGGGACGCAGGGCAACTTTAGCGTGACAGGCGCCAACCACGAAATCGCCGTAGGCCGCTGGGTCGGCATCCGACGTCGCCCCCTTGAGCGCGTCACGCCCCACCCGCAGCAGCGCCCGACGGAGCCCTCCTCGGCCGATCCACGAGGCCGCCCTGACGTCTGCTGACACCCGAGAACACCTACCGACACCAAGGAACTCAGCCCTTGACCGCCCGGCGCAGTCACAAGATGTCGCAAAGACTGCAAGAAACCAGCAAGATCCCGTCAATTTCCTTGCGCCCCCCGGGGGTTGTGAGGCGTCTCACCGACGGACCCCTGCGACCCAGCAGATCTGGCCGCCTCCCGGGCGTACCGTGAGGTATCACGTCATTTGTTCACCATGTGGACACCTGTACGCAACGGGTAGCACGGTGAGCGACCACCAGCACGACGCGGCGCCGCGGACCGGGGCCGTGCGAAAGGGATGGCCACAGTTGACCATGCAGACGACACAAGATCCCCAAACGACTCACCCGCGCCTCGCCGCCTGGGTCGATGAGGTCGCCGAGCTCACCCAGCCTCGGGACATCCGCTGGGTCACCGGCTCGCCGCAGGAGTGGACCGAGTTGACCGACCAGCTCGTCGAGGCCGGCACGCTGGTGCGACTGGCCGAGGACAAGAAGCCCAACTCCTTCTATTGCGCCTCTGACCCGAGCGACGTCGCGCGCGTCGAGGGCTGCACCTACATCTGCTCCGTCGAGGAGAAGGACGCCGGCCCCACCAACAACTGGATGGCGCCGGACGAGATGAAGGCGACCATGACCGAGCTGTACCGCGGCTCGATGCAGGGCCGCACGATGTACGTCATCCCGTTCGTCATGGGCCACCTCGACGCCAAGGTCCCGATGTTCGGTGTCGAGATCACGGACTCCGCCTACGTCGTGGTCTCGATGCTCATCATGGCCCGCTGTGGCGCCGACGTCCTGAGCAAGATCGAAGCGACCGAGGCCGACTTCGTCCCGGCCCTGCACTCGGTCGGTGCACCGCTCGCCGAGGGCGAGCAGGATGTCGTGTGGCCGTGCAGCGACACCAAGTACATCGTCCACTTCCCCGAGGAGCGCACGATCTGGAGCTACGGCTCCGGCTACGGCGGCAACGCCCTGCTCGGCAAGAAGTGCTACGCCCTCCGGATCGCGAGCGCCATCGCCCGGGACGAGGGGTGGATGGCCGAGCACATGCTCATCCTCAAGCTGACCTCGCCCGAGGACAAGGTGCACTACATCGCCGCTGCCTTCCCGTCTGCGTGCGGCAAGACCAACCTCGCGATGATCACCCCGACCGTGCCCGGCTGGAAGGCCGAGATGGTGGGTGACGACATCGCGTGGATGCGCTTCGGCGAGGACGGTCGGCTCTATGCCGTCAACCCCGAGTTCGGTCTCTTCGGCGTCGCTCCCGGCACCGGCGAGTCGACCAACCCGCAGGCCATGGCCACCGTCGCCGCAGGCAACTCTGTCTTCACCAACGTGGCCCTGACCGATGACGGCGACGTCTGGTGGGAGGGCATGACCGACGAGGTGCCGGCTCACCTGACCGACTGGCACGGCAACTCCTGGACCCCCGAGGACGGCAAGGCGGGCACGCCCTCCAGCCACCCGAACAGCCGCTTCTGCACCCCGGCGACCCAGTGTCCGATGGTCGCGCCGGAGTTCGACAACCCCGACGGTGTCCCGATCTCGGCCATCCTCTTCGGTGGCCGCCGCAAGACGACCATCCCGCTCGTCTACGAGTCCCGGGACTGGACGCACGGCACCTTCGTCGGGGCGACGTTGTCCTCCGAGACGACGGCCGCCGCGACCGGAGCGGTCGGGGTCGTGCGCCGTGACCCGATGGCGATGCTGCCCTTCATCGGCTACCACGCCGGTGACTACATGCAGCACTGGCTCGAGATCGGCAAGAGCACGGAGGCGTCCAAGCTGCCCAAGATCTTCGGCGTCAACTGGTTCCGCCGCGACTCGGAGGACGGCTCGTTCCTGTGGCCGGGCTTCGGCGACAACAGCCGAGTCCTCAAGTGGATCATCGAGCGGATCGAGGGGACCGTCGACGCCGTCGAGACCCCCATCGGTCTCGTGCCCGCCCCGGGCGACCTCGACCTCGACGGCCTCGACGCGACCGAGGAGCAGATCGCCAAGGCCTCTGCGGTCAACGTCGAGGAATGGCGCCAGGAACTGCCCCTCATCGAGGAGTGGTTCGACAAGTTCGGTGAGCAGCTCCCAGCCGAGTTGCGCTCCGAGTTGGACGGCCTCACGGCTCGCCTCGACGCGAGCTGAGGTCCGGTCCGCGCCCGCGTGCTGGCGGGCGTTGGACGACGTGATGGAGGGCCCGGTGCCCGTCTGCGGACGGCGCCGGGCCTTTCGTCGCCCAGCCACCCACCCCACGGCACGGGCCCGAGGGAGGCAACTCTGCGGCATACGGCTGATGCGTGTGTGAGGATGCCGAGATGAGCGAGCCGGCCCCCTCCCCGCGCGACGAGACGCACTGGGCGCGCCTCGACCGCAACTTCAATGAGCAGTTGCAAGAGGTGCGCATCGCGCAGGCCGGCGTGCAGATCCTCTTCGCCTTCCTGCTCACCCTCCCGTTCCAGGCGCGCTTCACGATCCTCTCGGACTTCCAGCGCAACATCTACCTCGTCACCCTGCTCTCCTCGGCCGTGGCCGTCGTGGTCTTCACCGCGCCGGTAGCCATGCACCGGGTGCTGTTCCGTCGGGGCGTCAAGGACTTCATCGTCAGCTACACCTCGCGGCTGACCGAGGTCGGCCTCGTCGCTCTCGGTGTCTCGGTCGTCGGCGGGGTCACCCTCGTGCTCGACGTCCTCGTGGCCCACGCGGTCGCCCTCACGCTGGGTGGGCTCTTCGCCCTGCTCGCGATCGCGCTCTGGCTTGTGGCCCCTGAAGTCCAGAAGCGGCGCGCCGGCCCGCTGCCACTCCCGGAGCACGAACGAGAGCCAGACGAAACCTAGGCCGTATGCCGCTGGGCCGGGCAGGACGCCGAAGGCCGGCCCCGCGGTGGGGGCCGGCCCTGGGTGCTGGCGGAGGCGGCGGGATTTGAACCCGCGAGAGGTTTTATCCTCAACCCGCTTAGCAGGCGGGCGCACTAGGCCACTATGCGACGCCTCCGTGGCCGAGGGTATCGGTGGGTGAAGTCCCGCACCAAACCGGACCGTCCTCCGATGCCCCGACGCTGGCCCGGGACCGCCTCCCCGCCGGCCAC
Organism: Dermatophilaceae bacterium; assembly: GCA_039924465.1. Lineage (GTDB taxonomy): Bacteria > Actinomycetota > Actinomycetes > Actinomycetales > Dermatophilaceae > JAKDLQ01. The sequence goes on along the minus strand of JBDTAU010000229.1, from coordinate 2,791 downwards.
GACCGCAACTTCGCATCAGGCACGACCGCAGTGCACAATAAGAAGGCTGACCTTCTTCAGCATCTCGTCCGAAAGGTCCTTATGTCGCAGGAGTCTGACCGGCGCCCTCCTGCGCCAGGCACGCGGGAGTTGCAGCGACATGAGCTGAGCGTGGGATTTCGGCGGGCGATCGGGCTCACCGCCCTGGGGACGATCCTGCCCGGGGCTGGGCTGACCCAGACCCGGAGCAAACGGCTCGGATGGGTCCTGCTCGGCATCGCCGTCGCGGTCGGTGTCGTCGGCGCCTACTTCCTGCTGACTCGCGGAACGATCACGACGGCCCTCGACCTCGTGAGCCGGCCGGCCCTCGTCCAGGCACTCGGGATCGGCTTCGCGGTCTGCGGCCTGATCTGGTGCCTGTCCATCGCCCTGACCGCGATCCGGGCCCGGCCACCGAGGCTCGACCGGGGGCGCACCCAGGTGCTCACCGCCTTCACCACGGTCATGGTGCTGCTCATCGCCGGCCTCTCCTACAAGGTGGCCGAGTACACCACGGTCACCAAGAACACGGTCCAGTCCGTCTTCGCCCAGGACCCGAGCCTGCCCAACGCCGGGGCCAAGGTGGTGGAGGGCGACGACCCCTGGAAGGACACCCCCCGCGTCAACATCCTGCTGTTGGGCTCCGATGCGGGGGTCGGCCGGGAAGGGACCCGCACCGACTCGATGGTCGTCGCCAGCATCGACACCAAGACTGGCAAGACCGTCCTCATCTCGCTGCCCCGCAACCTCCAGAACGTGCCCCTCCCCCCGGCGAGTCCGCTGCGGGGCCTCTACCCCAGCGGGGTCTACGGCCAACCGGTCTGCTTCCGAGCGCAACTCGACCCCGCCGACGAGTGCATGCTCAACGCGATCTGGATGGAGGTCGATCAGTACGTCACCGATCATCCGGATGCGTACCGTGGGGAGGCAGCCCCCGGGCGACATGAGGTGCGTGACGTCATCGGCGAGATCCTGGGGCTCAAGATCGACCACACCGTCGTCGTGGACCTCAAGGGCTTCCAGCAACTCGTCGATACGATGGGCGGGGTGAACATCAACGTCAAGCTGAGCGGGAACGGGACCCCGCTCCCGATCGGTGGCCACAGTGACGGCAGGGGCCACGTCACCGGCGTCGTCGGATATTTCACCGCGGGCTATCAGCACCTCAGTGGGTACTACGCGCTCTGGTATGCACGGACCCGGGCCGCTGACGACGACTTCTTCCGTCAGCAGCGCCAGCGGTGCGTCTTGCGCGCCCTGATCGAGCAGGTCAACCCGGGGGCGATGGTGACGAAGTATGCCGAGGTGGCCAAGATCGCCCAGGACAACATCTTCACCGACATCCCGGCGTCCAACCTGCCTGCCTTCGTCGACCTCATCCAGCGTGTCCAGAGGGCCACCATCGCCAGCGTGGCCCTCACCCCGGCCACCGGCATCAACCCCGGCAACCCCGACTACCCCCTGCTGCGCAAGCTCGTCGACAAGGCGATCCACCCACCCAAGCCAACGCCCAAGCCCACCTCACCGTCGACGTCCACCGGCCCGACGACACCGACCCCGAGCCCGACGACCTCGACGCCGCCCGTCGACGAGTGCGCCTGAGCACAGCCAGCGGCGCGGACGACGTAGCAGCGTGTCGGGGCCCGTTCAGGGGGCCTGCGGGACGCCTCGAAGGGCGAGCCGCGGCGCGCGGTCACCACGGATCGTCGCCACCATGTCGATGACCCGCCGGGTCGCCCGCACGTCGTGCGCCCGGAACACCGTGGCGCCGAGCCACGCGGCGATCGCGGTCGCCGCCAGCGATCCCTCGAGACGTTCATCAGCGGGCAGTGCGAGGCTCTCCCCCACGAAGTCCTTGCGGGACAGCGCCTGCAGGACGGGATAGCCGAGGGCCGCCAGGTCGGCCGTGTGCCGCAGCACCTCGAGCGAGTGCGCCGTCGTCTTGCCGAAGTCGAGCGTGGGGTCGATGAGGATGCGTTCAGCGGGTATGCCGCTCTCCTGCGCCCCACGCGCGCCGGCCGTGAGCGTCGCGAGCACGTCGCGCACGACGTCCAAGGGGTCGTCCCCATAGCTGACGTCGACCGGATCGGTGCGCGGCGCAAGGCCCCCGGTGTGCGAGACGACGTAGCCGGCTCCGATGTCGGCCGCGACCCGGACCAGTTCTGGATCGGCACCGGCCCACGTGTCGTTGATGAGGTCGATGCCCACGGGTCCGGCTGCTCGCGCGACGTCAGCCCGCCACGTGTCGAGGCTCAGGATGACGTCCGGGTGGGCCGCCCGCGCCCACTCGAGAAAGGGCACGACCCGACGAATCTCCTCGTCTGCGTCGACGACCTCACCGTCTTGTCCCGCCCGCACCCCTCCGATGTCGATGAGGTCGGCACCGAGGTCGAGGGCAGACTCCAGGGCCGCCTTGGCCGAGTTGAGGTCCGCGTGCCGGTTGCCGGCGAAGAAGGAGTCGGGGGTGCGGTTGATGATGGCCATCACGGCCGGGGAGCCGGCGTCGAAGCGGCGCCCACGGAGCACCAGCGCGGTCGGGCTCGGGAGCTCGAGCGGGGCCACGGATGGACCGGTCACACCTTCACGACTCACAACATCCCTCTCGCGTCAACAGTGATTTGACCATAGTTGCAGAACTGATATAATTTCGATGTCGAACGATTGGAGGCGCCGTAGCCGCGATCCGTTCGGCCGGTCCCGGTCGTCCCGCAATGATGACTGATACTGACGCCCTCACAAGGGCACGCCTGAAGGAACTGATAAAAGAACATGC
>JBDTAU010000228.1:0-2924 GCA_039924465.1 Dermatophilaceae bacterium | reverse complement strand
TATCATCGGTTCGGGTCCCGCGGGATACACCGCCGCGATCTACGCCGCCCGCGCGAACCTTGCACCATTGCTCATTGCGAGTTCGGTGGATGCCGGCGGTGAACTCATGAAAACCACCGAGGTTGAGAACTACCCGGGGTTCCCAGACGGCATCCAGGGTCCGGAGCTGATGGCCCAGTTCCAGGAACAGGCCGAGCGATTCGGCACCGAAATCGTGCTGGACGATGTCGCAGAAGTCGCCCTTCAGGGTGAGATCAAGAAGGTCACCTTGGGATCCGGGGCGGTGGAAGAGGCTCTCGCGGTCATCTACGCGACCGGTTCGGCGTACCGCAAGCTCGGCATCGAGGGGGAAGACACGTTCAGTGGGCACGGCGTCTCGTGGTGTGCCACCTGTGATGGGTTCTTCTTCCGGAAAAAGACGATTGCCGTGGTCGGCGGTGGCGATTCGGCGATGGAGGAGGCGACCTTCCTCACCCGGTTCGCCGACAAGGTTTACGTGATCTATCGCGGTGACACCCTGAGAGCATCCAAGGTGATGCAGGAACGCGCCGTTGCCGACCCGAAGATCGAGTTCCTCTGGAACACCACGGTGGAGCGGGTATACGGCGACGAGTTGATGACCGGGATAGGCCTGCGCAACAGCGTGACCGGTGCCGAATCCACTCTGGATCTCAGCGGCCTGTTCATCGCGATCGGGTCCGATCCGCGCACCCACCTCATCCACGGCCAGCTGGAGCTGGCGCCCGATGGCTCGATCAAGGTGGACGGTCGCACCTCGAAGACGAACCTGACCGGTGTCTTCGCCGCGGGAGACGTCATCGACCCGGTGTACCGGCAAGCGGTCACCGCCGCCGGTTCTGGAACCGTCGCAGCACTCGACGCCGAACACTACTTGGCGTCGCTACCCAAGGGACTACTCGCCAAGGCCGTGCCGCAAGCGATGCCCCAACCCGTTCCCGCCTAAGTCTTAGGCCAACGCGCAGTTCGAACGAAAGAGAGAAAATATGTCCAACGCCATCAACGTCACCGATGCGACCTTCGCCGACCAGGTGCTGAACTCAGACAAGACAATCCTGGTGGACTTCTGGGCGGAATGGTGCGGCCCGTGTCGCGCTGTCGGCCCGATCCTCGACCAAATCGGCGCCGAAAACGCCGAAAAGCTCACTATCATGAAGCTCAACGTCGACGACAACCCGCAAACCGCGGCAAAATACCAGATCACATCGATCCCCGCGATGAAGGTGTACCGCGGTGGCGAAGTCGTGAAGACGGTCATCGGCGCGAAGCCGAAGCCCGCCCTGGAGTCCGACCTCGCAGAGTTCCTGCGCTAGTCCGCAGCACACTAACCGCTCGGCCGTCTCCCGCGTCGGAGACGGCCGAGTTCTGCGTGTAGCCCGTATTCTGGAAGCGAAGAAGTCGCTTGAGGCCGCGAGCCTCGGAAAGCGGCTCGGAAGTGAATCGGGACTGTATGACGACGCAAACCAACCTCGACCCGTGGCAGCATGCGTATGCCGCCCGTACCGCCGGACTGAACGCCTCGGAGGTGCGCGCGTTGTTCGCCGTGGCTTCGCGCCCCGAGGTGGTGTCACTGGCAGGTGGCATGCCCTTCGTCTCGGCGCTGCCGACTGACCTCGTTGCCGAAGCCATGGACACTGTCATTCGGGAACGGGGAGCCCAGGCGCTGCAGTACGGCTCGGGGCAGGGGGTTCCCGAACTTCGGGAGCACATCGTCGAAGTAATGGCGCTCGAGGGCATCCGGGCGAACGCCGAGGACGTCGTCGTCACGACGGGGTCCCAGAACGCGTTGGAGCTCGTGTCCAAACTGTTTCTCGACCCTGGCGACCTGGTGCTTGCGGAAGGGCCGAGTTACGTCACAGCGCTCGTGGTGTTCCGCTCGTTCGAAGCCGAGGTGCAACACGTGCCCATGGACGAGCACGGCCTCATCCCGGAAGCACTTCGTGAGCACATCGCTAGGGCGAAGGCGGGGGGAAAGCGCATCAAATTCCTTTATACGGTGCCGACCTTCAATAACCCTGCCGGCGTCACCCTCAGCCAGCAGCGCCGAGCCGAGGTGTTGGAGATCGCCAGAACCAACAACATCCTCGTCCTCGAAGACAACCCCTATGGCCTGCTGTATTTCGACTCTCCTCCCCCGGCGGCCATGCGCTCCCTGTCGCAGGATGGCGTCGTCTATCTTGGGACCTTTTCCAAGACGCTGGCGCCCGGCTTCCGCGTCGGGTGGGCCCTTGCCCCCCACTGGATACGAGATAAACTCGTCTTAGAAAATGAGGCCGCGGTTCTGTGCCCGAGCTCGGTCACGCAGCTCATCATCAACCAATACCTGTCCACCGCAGACTGGAAGGGCCAGATCGACACCTTCCGCGGGGTTTACCGGACCAGGCGGGATGCGTTGCTCGACGCCCTCGCTGAGTTCCTGCCAGGACTGACCTGGACAGTTCCCGGTGGCGGATTCTACGTCTGGCTCACCCTTCCGGAAGGACTCGATTCCAAAGCGATGCTGCCGCGCGCAGTGAGCGAGTTGGTGGCATACACGCCGGGGACAGCGTTTTACTCAGACGGTAACGGCCATCGGGACCTGCGTTTGTCTTTTTGCTACCCGGCCCCCGACTTCATTCGGGAAGGTGTTCGTCGGCTTAGCCGCGTCGTCTCGGACGAACTCGACCTGCTAGAGCGCACCGGACCAATCGAGCTGGTACCCTCAGGGCTGACCCTGGACGGTCCCCCACCGAACCTCGCATAATCCACACGACGGCCCCGCGACACGGCACCGAATTCGTAAACGAATCTCGGCTCTCAGGCGAAGCCTGGTTCGCCCAGCTCGGAGAGAATGCGATTGAGGTCGCCCACGGTGGCGAAATCTATGACGATGGCGCCCTTGCTGGCGCCCAGCGTGACCTTCACCC
>JBDTAU010000227.1:0-9589 GCA_039924465.1 Dermatophilaceae bacterium | reverse complement strand
AGGTCGTTCACGGGCAAGATCCTCTCGTCGTCCGTGTCCAGCAGAACACTAGTCGACGCCCGGCGCTCGCGGGTGGGTCGGCCGGTGGATCGCATCAGGGGCTTGGTGGGCTCGGTGGCCTCAGTGGGCGTTGCGGGCGATCCACGTGGCCAACTCGCGCCGTGCGGCGCGACCGACCGTGGTGGCGCCGGGGAAGCTCATGAAGCCGTGCGGCGCCCTGGTGTAGTTCGTGGCCCGGACGGGGACTCCTGCGGCGATGAGTGCAGCCGCATAGGCACGGCCTTCGTCCCGGAGTGGGTCCTGGTCGGCGGTCTGGACCAGCGCCGCGGGCAGACCACTGAGGTCCGGGGCGTAGAGCGGGGACACGAGGGGGTCGCGCACGTCAAGGGCGTCCGCCCCGGGGCCGAGGTAGTGGGCCCTGGACGTCTCCATGCCTACCCGGGTCAGGATCAGCCCGAACGCGTGCTCGGTGACCGACGGATAGCTCATCGTGGCGTCGGTCGCCGGGTAGATCAACGACTGGTGGCCGAGGTGGGCCCCGCCCTCGTCCCTGATCACCTGGGTGACGACGGCAGCGAGGTTGCCTCCGGCCGAGTCCCCGGCGACGCCGAGGCGCGCCGCCCGGACCCCGAGCTCGTCCGCGGTCGCTGACACCCAGCGAGTGGCATCGACGCAGTCGTGGGCGGCTTGTGGTGCCCGGTGCTCCGGTGCCAGTCGGTAGTCGACGCTGACGACGACGACGCCCGCTTCATGGGCGATGAACGAGCAGAGCGGGTCGTAGCCACGAGGGCGTCCGACGGTCCATCCGCCGCCGTGGAAGAACATGACGCACGGCAGCTGGTCCGGCTGCGGGACGGAGGCGGAGGCGCCGGGCAGGGTTGGCCGATAGACCCGCAACGGAAGCCGGACCCCATCGCGTGCTGCGAACGAGGACTGCGTGATCTCGACATCCGAGTAGATCGGACCGGTCACCCACGTGTAGGGCGGATGAGTTGGGGCGATGTACTCCCGGACCACCAGCAGTTGCTCGATCGTCAGGGGCGAGGTGGCGGGGCGCTCGCGCTCGAGCAGCCGAGCCAGTAGCCGAGTGCGCCAGGGCAGGGCCCGCGAAGGAGTCGTCACGGTCCCAGTGTGCCAAGTCCCCGGGCCTGCTGGACGTCCGGCCCTGAGGTTAGGGTCGACCCATGACGGTGCGGCGGATCATGGGGATCGAAACGGAGTACGGCATCTCGGTGCCGGGGGACCCGATGGCCAACCCCATGCTCCTGTCCGGGCAGGTGGTCAGCGTCTACGCCGCCGCCCACGGCATCCGCTCCAACCAGGCCAGTTGGGACTACACCTTCGAGGATCCGCTGCGCGATGCACGCGGCTGGCAGCTCAACCGGAGTGACGCCGACGCGAGTCAACTCACTGACGTCGACGACCCGACGCTGGCCAACGTGGTCCTGCCCAACGGGGCTCGTTACTACGTCGATCACGCCCACCCGGAGTACAGCTCGCCGGAGGTGACGACGCCGCGCGCCGCGGTGGTCTGGGACCGGGCCGGGGAAGCCGTCGCGCTCGAGTCGGTGCGGTTGTTGAGCGATCGTCCTGGCCAGCCCCCGGTCAACCTCTACAAGAACAACGCGGACGGCAAGGGGCAGTCCTACGGCACGCACGAGAACTACCTCATGCCGAGGCGCACCCCGTTCCCCGACATCGTGCGCCACCTCATTCCCTTCTTCGTCACCCGCCAGGTCATCTGTGGTGCGGGGCGGGTGGGGATCGGCGTCGACTCCCGCGTCCCCGGCTACCAGATCTCCCAGCGAGCCGATTTCTTCGAGGCCGAGGTCGGTCTGGAGACGACGCTGAAACGGCCCATCATCAACACCCGGGATGAGCCGCACGCGGTGGCGGACCTCTATCGGCGGCTGCACGTCATCATCGGTGACGCCAACCAGTTCGACGTCGCGACGCTCCTCAAGATGGGGACCACGTCGCTCGTCCTCGGCATGATCGAGTCCGGGCATCTCAAACAGAACTGGTCGATTCGCCATCCGGTCCAGGCGTTGCAGTCGATCTCGCACGACCCCACCCTCACCGTGACGGTCGAGCTCGTGGATGGTCGGTCGGTGACCGCACTCGACCTCCAGTGGATGTACCACGAAGCAGCCCGCGACTGGCTCGACCGCCGGGGTGATGACCCCGTGCCTGAGGAGACCGAGCAGGTCATGACGCTCTGGGAGCAGGTGCTCACCGGGCTGGGCACCGACGTCATGTCGTGTGCGCGCGACATCGACTGGGTCGCCAAGCTGCAGTTGCTGGAAGGCTACCGCTCCCGTGACGGTCTCGCCTGGGATGATCACCGGCTCACCGCCATCGACCTCCAGTGGGCCGACGTGCGCCCGGAGAAGGGGCTGGTGCACCGACTCCGGGACCGGGGACGGACCCGGGAGCTCGTGACCTTCGAGGAGATCCGGGCGGCCCGCGACACGCCGCCTGCCGATACCCGGGCCTGGTTCCGTGGCCAGTGCGTCAGCCGCTTCGGGTCGGCGGTCTTCTCGGCAAGTTGGGACTCCGTCGTGTTCGAGGTGCCCGGGCGGGCCAGCCTGCAGCGGGTGCCCATCCTGGACCCCGAACGCGGCACCCGGGCGCAGGTGGGTGACCTCATGGACGAGAGCGCCGACGTCTCAGAGCTGCTTGCCGGGTTGGCCAGTCCGGCTGATGGCTGAGGGTCGCTGACGACGGCACCTGCTACGTATGCCGGACAGGCACCGCCACGCCGCCGGTTCCAGGGGTTAGGGTCGGAGGAGAGACGTCCACTGCAGTACGGGAGGTAGCCATGCCGGCTCAGGAGCACGCCAAGCAACAGCGTCGTGATGAGGAGCCGCCCGAGGCTCCGGAGCCACCTCCGGTGCCGGCCGGTGCGGCCGTCAAGGAGGGACTCACCGACGACATCGACAGCGTCCTCGACGAGATCGACGGAGTCCTGGAGTCCAACGCGGAGGAGTTCGTGCGCGGGTTCGTCCAGAAGGGCGGCCAGTGAGCGACGGGGCATCGGCGCGGTGGCGCCGATTGGATGACGCCTTCCTCACGCCGGGGTCCTCCTCCTTCACCGAGTTCGTCGGGACGCAGCGACCCGAGTTGTTGCCGGGCCGACGTCCGCTCCCGGTCGGCGCCAGCATCGAGGCTCCACATGGCACCACGATCACGGCCCTGCTGCATGAAGGTGGCGCGATCATGGCCGGCGACCGGCGGGCCACCATGGGCAACGTCATCGCCAACCGTGACATGGAGAAGGTCTTTGCAGCGGACGGCTACTCCGCCGTCGGTATCGCCGGAACGGCCGGCATCGCGATCGAGTTGGTCCGGCTCTACCAGGTCGAACTCGAGCACTACGAGAAGATCGAGGGGGCGATCATGTCCCTCGAGGGCAAGGCGAACCGGCTCGCCTCTATGATCCGGGGCAACCTCGCCCTCGCGATGCAGGGCCTGACGATGGTCCCGATCTATGCCGGCTTCGACGTCACGCACGGGGTGGGGCGGATCTACTCCTACGACGTCACCGGCGGGTGCTACACCGAGGCGGGTCACCACTGCATCGGGTCCGGGGCGGTCTTCGCCCGGGGTGCCCTCAAGAAGTTGTGGCGCCCCGGACTGCCGGAGGATCGCGCGATCTCCGTCGCCGTTGAGGCGCTCTACGATGCGGCCGATGACGACTCGGCCACCGGCGGCCCCGACGTCGGCCGCCAGATCTGGCCCACGGTCGCGGTCATCGACCGAAGTGGGGTCCGCTTCGTGCCGGAGGACACCTTGCGCTCAGTGGTCGAAGCCGTCATCGAAGCCCGCCGTGGCAACCCTGGAGGTGCGCGATGACGATGCCGTTCTACGTCCCGCCCGAGCAGATGATGAAGGATCGGGCCGACTTCGCGCGCAAGGGAATTGCTCGCGGGCGGTCCGTCATCGTGCTCGGCTACGACAAGGGCATCGCCTTCGTCGCCGAGAATCCGTCCAAGGCCTTGCACAAGGTCTCGGAGATCTACGACCGGATCGGCTTCGCCGCGGTCGGTCGCTACAACGAGTTCGAGAGCTTGCGGGTGGCCGGCATCCGCTATGCCGACGTGCGTGGCTATTCCTATGACCGGGCGGATGTCACCGCGCGGGCACTGGCCAACACCTATGCCCAGACCCTTGGGGCGGTCTTCACCCAGGAGTCGAAGCCTTTTGAGATCGAGATCGTCGTTGCCGAGGTCGGGAAGACCCCGGACGGTGACCAGATCTTCCGACTCACCTACGACGGTTCCGTGGCAGACGAGCAGGGCTTCGTCGCCATGGGTGGCGCCAGTGAACGCGCTGCGGAGTTGTTGACCAAGGCCTGGCGCCCGGGCCTGACGCTGGGGGAGGCCCTGCGGATCGCTGTGGAGGTCCTCGGCGCCCCGCACGAGGAAGGCAGCGAGGCCCGCAGTCTGACCGCGGATCAACTCGAGGTCGCTGTCCTCGATCGGGACAGGCCCCGGCGTACCTTCCGCAGGATCATGCGCCCGTTGCTCGAACGGTTGGTCAGTGCGCAGGACTCGACCTCCGATGCTCCTGCCGTCGATGAGGAGCACCCTGGCCACCCGGAGGTGCTGAGCGGCGAAACGGAGGAGGACCCGCGTCCGTCGGGAGAAGACCCGACCGACCCGTCCGGCCACGATGGGGGACTCGCCGGACCGGTCTGAGGCCGCCGAGCGCTGACCTCGCTGATTCGCTTCGCGGCGTAGAATAGGCGTAGCGAACGACAGTGGATGGAGCGCGCGATGAGAGCAGACCCGGCGGCTGAGCAGCAGCCTGAAACCGTGGAAGCGTCGTCGGTGACGAAGACCCAGGCAGGCCGAATGCGTGCCGCGGTTGAGCGCGTCGTGGTGGTGGCACCCAGCTTTCTACGCGGCGACGTCGATGCGGACCAGATGGCGAACACGATGCTCCACGCGGTCCGGCACTACGTCGAGCAGGAGCAGGCCCTGGCCAGCGACCCGGCTCCGAGCACCGCAGAACTCCAGGCGTTGCAAGATGCCTTGGCGGAACTGGCGGCGTGCGGGTCGGGATACCTCGCTGGCCGGTGCGATGCAGCCTGCGTCGCCCGCACCACCACCCAGCTGGTCCGCGAGTTCGCGACGGGCTAAGGGTGGCTCCCATCCAGCGGCCGGGTGTCGTTTGAGTGACAGTCGCCGTGGGCAGAAGACCTAGGCGTTCAGGGCAGGGTCGAGTTCGGCATACCGGTGGAACCAGGGCCGAGCCTCCTCGAGTTGCGCGGCGACCTGGAGGAGCAGCCCGTCGGCGCCGAGCCCGCCGACGAGCTGGACTCCCAGCGGCAGACCAGCATCGGTCCAGTGCAGGGGCACGCTGATCGCCGGGCGTCCGGTGAGATTCGCCAGTTGGGTGTAGGGCACCCAACTGAGGTTGTCGGAGATGATCTCGTCGAGGACGCCGGAGGCTGCCAGCACCCGGCCCGTCCGGGTCCGAGCGACCACGCGGGACGCGCGCTGCAGGGCACGCGATGGGGTGAGTGCCCCGATGGCGAGCGGCGGACGAGCCAGCGTCGGGGTGAGGAGCAGGTCGTGGGTCTGGTGGAAGCCCGCGAGCGCCCGTGTGTAGCCGTTCACGTTCGTCACCGCCCGGAGCAGCGCGCGGACCCCGGCCGCACGACCGAGTTCGGCCGCCGCGAGGGTATCGGCCTCGAAGTGGCTGTCGGGCGAGCCGAATCGTCGCTTGGCGTCGGTGACCTGGCCGTAGAGCTGGGCGAACCAGATGGTGAGGAAGTCGCGGGCCAGCGCCTCGTCGTCGTGCGGGGGTGGCACCTGCTCGACCTCGTGGCCCAGCGCGCTGAGCAGCTCCGCGGCGGCCTCGACCGCCGCGACGGCCTCGCGGTCCGGGTGGGCGTTGATCGCCGACGATGAGGTGTACCCGATCCGCAGGGTGCCGGGTTGCTGGCGCACCAGCTCGGCGAACGGCACCGGTGGGCGGGCCACCTCGTAGTCGGCTGTCGGGTCCGGCCCGATGATGGCATCGAGCAGTGCGGCGCTGTCCCGGACCGTGCGCGAGACCACGCCCTGGGTCACCATCCCGAACATCATCTCGCCGGTCTGTGGGCCGTAGGGGCTGAGCCCGCGGCTGGTCTTCAGCCCCACGAGCCCGTTGCAGGCTGCCGGGATCCGGATCGAGCCCCCGCCATCGTTGGCGCCGGCGGCGGGCACGATTCCCGCCGCGACGGCGGCCCCAGACCCGCCGGACGAACCGCCCGGCGTGTGACCGAGGCTCCAGGGGTTGCGGGCGGCACCCCACAGCTCGGGCTCAGTGACGCCCTTGGCGCCGAACTCCGGGGTGTTGGTCTTTCCGAATATCACCAGGCCCGCATCAAGGAAGCGCTGCGTGACGAGGGCATGTTCCCGGGCGACGTCGTGCGCGAGGGCTCGCGACCCGCTGGAGGTGGGGAAGCCCGCGTACTCCTGGGCGAGGTCCTTGACGAGGAACGGCACCCCGGCGAACGTGCCGGACAGTCCCTGGTCGGCTGCTCGCGCGTCGGCGACGTGCCCCAGCGGCAGCACCAGGGCGTTGATCCACGGGTTCACCGCGTCGCTGCGCTGGCGGGCGAGCGCGAGCAGGTCGGTGGCGCTGACCTCCTTGGCCGCCACGAGGCCGGCGAGGGTGGTCGCGTCTGAGGTGAGGTACTCATCGAGTCGCATCTGCCAAACCTAGGCCAGTCGCGACGACGACCGCTGGAGAACCCTCAGTCGTCGGAGGAGCCTCGGGTGAGAGGGAGTTGCTTGGCCTTGGGTGGACCGGAACGACCAGCAGCCCCAGATGGCGCGGCGTCGGGTCGTGGCTCGGGCGTCGAGGCGGGAGCCACCTTCGCTGCCACGTGGCCCTGCGACTCGCTCGCGGGCTTCGTCGCGTCGCCAGCCGGGGGCCCGACGGGCGGTTGCACCGGGGCGGGATGGCTCTTGGACGGTGCCTGCACGGCGGCGGCGTCGCCGCCAGGTGCGACGGGTGCGCCAGGTGGGGTGGTCCCGGGGGAGGACGTGGCCGGGCCGGCGGCCTTCGGTGCAGCGGCTGGAGCGGGGGTCTCCTCAACCGCCCCGAGCCGATCCGCGGCCTCAGCTCCGAGCGTCCCCAGCATCTGGCGCACGTTGGCCAGTTGGCCGGTGATGCTGTCGCGCTGCGCGGTGGCGGCGGCCAGCTCCCGGTCCGATTCCTCCCGCACCCGAGAGGCGTGATCGCGCGCCTCGCTGACGAGCTGCTCGGCCTCGGCCAGGGCCGCATCGAGGCGGGCCTGAGCCTTCTGCCGGATCTCCTGGGCGTCCGCCTCGGCTCGGGCCCGGAGCTGGTCACCCTGACTGGCGAGGTTCTTCAAGGTCGAGTGCTGGGCGTCACGGCGGGCCGTGAACTCCGCGTTGGACTGGTCCCGTCGCGTGGCGAGATGGGTCTCGAGCTCGGCCACGGCCGTCGTGGCCCTCGACCGGTGGGCTTCGTACTCCGCTGCGGCCTCGCGTCGGTGCGCGGCGGCCACGGCTTGTGCTTCTGCCACGATCTGCTGAGCCGACCGCTTCGCTTCCGTGATGATGCGCACGGCCTCTTCGTCGGCGCGCGCCTTGGACTCCTGCCCCTGCGACTTCGTCGTGGCCTGGTGCTCGGCCGCCGCCTGCGTGACCTGGGCGCGGAGGGCATCGGCCTCGGTCTGGGCGCGGGCCCGGATCTCGGTGGCCTCGGCGTCCGCCAGCGTCAGCATCTGTCCGATGCGTTCGCCGATCTCGGAGAAGGTTGCCACCGGCGCCGGGGATGACGCCTTCTTCATCTCGGCCATGATCCGGGACTGCTGGCCGAGTTGCGACCGCATGTCGGTCACCGTCGCGTTGAGCCGGGTCAGCTCCACACTGCGCTCGGAGGCGTCCTTCTTGGCGGCCTGCGTCGTGCGGTTGAGGCTGTCGATGAAGGCATCGACCTCCTCGGGGTCGTAGCCGCGGCGGGAGGGCTTGAAGGTCGGTCGGTCAATCATGGGCAGTCCAAACGGGAAGGGTGAGTCGCGCAGGAGGAGACGCGAGACCCATTGTGGCAAATGAATCACCGCAGCCGGGCCCGGGGGGGCAATGCGTGGGATCACCGCGGTGCGAGCCGAACCTCAGCGGGCCAGGTCCGCGATGAGGGTCAGCTCATCGGCCCGGTCCAGGCCGGCCCCCCTTCGGGGGCGTCCCAACCCGAGCTCGCGCTCCCAGGCGAGCGCGCCGGACACGGTGTCCGCCAGCGACCGAGCCGTGAGTCCCGCTGCAGCCGCCTCGGCGCCGCTCCGGTCCAGGAAGCCGGACAGGCCCGGGTCGCGGAGCCACAGGGGCAGGGACCGTGGACCCATGAACTCCTCCACGCCGGCGTCGCGGAGGTCGGCATCGCTGGCCCGGACCACCGGCCCCGTGAAGCCGGCCACAGCAGCTGCGCTCTCCAGGACGGTCCCGAGGGTGGTGACCGGCCCCACCGCGTCGAAGATCCCGGTGGTGCCGTCGAGGCCCGCCAGGACGAGCCAGCCGGCCAGGTCCTGCACGTCGATCCACTGGACGGGACGATCGGTCCGGTCGGGCACGAGCACCGGTCCGGACTGCTCTGCCGCCAGCGCGAAGCGGCTTGGCCAGTAGCCGAAGCGGTCGCTCGGGTCGCCGTAGCCCGCGATCAGGCCGGGACGGGCGATCAGGGCATCCGGGCCACGGGCGCCCACCACGGCCTGCTCGCACGCCACCTTGCCCTCGCCGTAGGCCTCCGGTCCTGCGACGTCGCCGATCGCGGGCGGCAGCAATGGCGCGGACTCGTCGGTGGCGGGCAGGGAATGGTCGGCGTACACCGACACCGAACTGACCAGGACCCAGTGTGCGGCGCGTTCGGACAGCGCCGCGAGGGCCCCGCGCACCTGCCCGGGTTGCCGCGCCACGTCGATGACGAGGTCCCACGACGCCGCGGGGAGAGCGGCATACGGCGTGGTGGTGTTGTCCGCGCGATCGGCGGGGACCAGGAGGGCGCCTTCTGGCGCTGACCGGCCCCCTCGGGCCAGGCAGGTGACCTCGTGCCCCTGGGCGAGCGCCACGTGCGCCACAGCGCGTCCCAGCCAGGCGGTGCCGCCGAGGACGAGGATCCGGGACATGCCATCAGGACAGCACGATTGACGGGCCCGGTAAACGGGTGTTCGCCGGAGGCGCAAGTGGTGGCTCCTAGAGTGGGTCCATGGAGCGGCGCATCTTCGGGATCGAGAACGAGTACGGCGTGACGTGCACGACGCACGGACAGCGACGGCTCACCCCTGACGAAGTGGCCCGCTACCTGTTCCGGCGGGTGGTGGCGTGGGGTCGCTCCAGCAATGTCTTCCTCGCCAACGGAGCCCGCCTCTACCTCGATGTCGGGTCGCATCCCGAATACGCCACGGCCGAGTGCGACTCGGTCCGGCAACTGGTCATCCAGGACAAGGCGGGGGAGCGGGTCATCGAGGGCCTCGTCGAGGATGCCCAGATCCGGCTGGCGGATGACGGCGTCGAGGGCGAGATCTACGTCTTCAAGAACAACACCGACTCGGCCGGCAACTCCTACGGGTGCC